>CAMQRG010000011.1 GCA_947036475.1 uncultured Clostridia bacterium | reverse complement strand
TGAGCAGGGAAGGCTCTCTGCCTGAGCTGCGAATATCGGCGGCAGCAGAAGCGCGACAGCGCGATGCTGGCGGCTTTTTAGCCCCGGACAGCATGTGTGTTTCGTCACAGGTAAACTTTTGACGAAACACAAATATTGGACGGGCAAACGATATGAGCAGGGAAGGCTCTCTGCCTGAGCTGCGAATATCGGCGGCAGCAGAAGCGCGGCAGCGCGATGCTGGCGGCTTTTTAGCCCCGGACAGCGTTCTCTGTTTCGCACAGGCAAGTTTGTATTCAGAACACAAATATTAGACAGACAGCGGGAGCATTTCAGCACGATGCTGACGGCTTTTCCGCTCAAAAAGAAATTTTACTATGTAGTGGAGCGCCACAAGGCTTTACTTTATAAAGGAACGCCATACCGGAACGCGGCGGCACAGTTTTGGCCCGTTTTGGCATGGAATGGCGGCAGTTCTGCCGCAGTGTGTTGCAGTGCATTGCACTGCATTGCAGTTTAATTTACATCCAACAGGATATAGGAGGTAATGTGTATGAGCAAGAAATATGTTTATATGTTCAGCGAGGGCAACGCGTCCATGCGTAATCTGCTGGGCGGCAAGGGCGCAAACCTTGCTGAAATGACGATTCTGGGTCTGCCTATTCCGCAGGGCTTCACCATCAGTACAGAAGCCTGCACAGAATACAACGAAGGCGGCAAGAAACTGACAGACGAAATGATTGCACAGATTGATACGGCTCTGGCAAAGCTGGAGGAAATCGCCGGCAAAAAGCTGGGCGACCCTGAAAATCCTCTGCTGGTTTCCGTACGTTCCGGTGCAAGAGCATCTATGCCCGGCATGATGGATACCGTTCTGAACCTTGGTCTGAATGACGTTTCCGTTGAAGGCCTTGCGAAAAAGACGGGCAATCCCAGATTTGCGTATGACTCCTACAGAAGATTTATTATGATGTTCGCGGACGTTGTTATCGGCGTTTCCAAGTCCAAATTTGAAAGAAAGCTGGACGAATACAAGGAAAAAGTCGGCGCGAAATATGACACAGACCTGACGGCAGACGATCTGAAGGAAGTTACCGCACTGTTCAAACAAATCTATCTGGACGACCAGGGCAAGGATTTCCCGCAGGATCCCAAAGAACAGCTTTTCGAGGCTGCTATGGCTGTATTCCGCAGCTGGGACAACCCCCGCGCATTCGTTTACAGAAGAATGAACGACATTCCTTACAGCTGGGGTACAGCGGTTAACGTGCAGATGATGGTATTCGGCAACATGGGCGATACCTCCGGCACAGGCGTTGCGTTCACAAGAAACGCTGCGACAGGCGAAAAAGCCATGCTGGGCGAATATCTGGTAAACGCACAGGGCGAGGACGTTGTAGCCGGCGTGCGCACACCGAAGCCCATCGCAAAGCTGCAGGAGGATATGCCCGCAGTTTACGACCAGTTCATGGAAATCGCAAACAAACTGGAAAACCACTACAAAGACATGCAGGACATGGAATTTACCATTGAGGAAGGCAAGCTGTATTTCCTTCAGACAAGAAACGGCAAGAGAACCGCAAACGCTGCTCTGAGAATCGCCGTTGAAATGGTAGACGAAGGCCTGATTACAACAGACGAAGCGCTGATGCGCGTAGAACCCAAACAGCTTGACCAGCTGCTGCATCCCGCTTTCGACCAGAAAGCTCTGAAAGCAGCGAAGCCCATCGGCAAAGGTCTGCCCGCTTCCCCCGGCGCAGCTGCCGGCAAGGTATGCTTCACAGCTGAGGACGCAAAGAATGTTGCAGAAACAGGCGAGCGCGTTATCCTTGTACGTCTGGAAACCTCTCCCGAGGACATCGAGGGCATGGTTGCGGCAGAAGGTATCCTGACAGTACGCGGCGGCATGACTTCCCACGCGGCAGTTGTTGCGCGCGGTATGGGCACATGCTGTGTATCCGGCTGTGAGGAAATCAAAATGAACGAAGAAGCCAAGACGTTTACGCTGGGCGGCCAGACATTCAAAGAAGGCGACTTCATTTCCCTGGACGGCTCCACAGGCAACATCTACGGCGAGGATATTCCTACCGTTGAACCCGAAATCACAGGCAACTTTGAGAAATTCATGGAATGGGCTGACGCAAAGCGCGTGATGAAAGTCCGCACAAACGCTGACACACCTCACGACGCACAGACCGCTATCGACTTCGGCGCAGAAGGCATCGGCCTTACCAGAACAGAGCATATGTTCTTTGAAGGCGACAGAATCATGAAGTTCAGAAAGATGATACTTTCTGATACTGTTGAAGAAAGAAAGGCTGCGCTTGCAGGCATTGAACCTTTCCAGAAAGAGGACTTCAAAGGCATCTACAAAGCAATGGGCGAACGTCCCGTTACAATCCGTCTGCTTGACCCGCCTCTGCATGAGTTCATGCCCAACACAGACGAAGAGTTTGAAGTGCTGGCAAAAGAAACAGGCAAGAGCGTGGAAGAACTGAAAATCAAAGCAAGAGGTCTGCATGAACTGAACCCGATGATGGGCCACAGAGGCTGCCGTCTGGCAGTAAGCTATCCCGAAATCGCGGAGATGCAGACAAGGGCTATTATGGAAGCGGCTGTTGAAGTTTCCAAGGAAGAAAATATCAAGATTACACCCGAAATCATGATTCCTTTGATTGGCGAAATCAAAGAACTGAAATTCGTTAAAAATATCGTTGTAGAAACAGTAGAAAAGGTATTTGCAGAAAAAGGCGCGAAACTGGATTATCTGGTTGGTACCATGATCGAAATTCCGAGAGCTGCTCTGACTGCTGACCAAATCGCATCTGAAGCTGAATTCTTCTCCTTCGGTACAAACGACCTGACACAGATGACCTATGGCCTGTCCCGCGATGACGCAGGCAAAATTTTGTCTGATTATATCGACAAGAACATTTACGAATGTGACCCGACAGCCAGACTGGACAGAACCGGCGTCGGCATGCTGATGAAATGGGCTGTTGAGAAGGCAAAACCCGTACGCCCCGACATCCATCTGGGTATCTGCGGCGAACATGGCGGCGATCCTTCTTCCGTAGAATTCTGCCACCAGATTGGTCTGGACTACGTTTCCTGCTCGCCTTACCGCGTGCCTATCGCAAGACTGGCTGCTGCACAGGCGCAGATTAACTTCCCCAGATAAGGAAAATGGAATTTTTCCGCAAAGGGCGGTAACGCTCTGACAAAAGCATAAAAGAAGCCCTGCATCTTTGTAAGATGCAGGGTTTTTCTTTGCAGAACAAACAGCTGACATAAAAACCTTGGAGACCCTGTCTCCAAACCTCTGCAAGCCCTTTGAAAAGGGCTTGAGCCTAAACTTTATTGGGCAAAACATTCGTTTTGCCACAGAGCATCAAAAATATTTTCTCATACATATACTAGTTTCATACAACAAGCGAAACCCACTTATAAAAACAGAACTTTTCCTTTGGTAGTTGCTATAAGCGTTTTTCTTACTTCCCCAGCCTTACGTCCTTTTCCAGCACAGCATCGAACGCCTTTGTCAGGGCGGATTCAAACCCCGCCGCCTGCAGCGCGGTCACGCCCTCTATCGTTGTGCCGCCCGGCGAGCAGACCTGGTCAATCAGAGGCCAGGGAGCCTCCCCGCTTTCCAGCACCATGCGCGCGCTGCCCAGTACAGTTTCCGCCGTAATCTGCAGCGCCTGTTTTTTTGGCATTCCCGCTTTCAGCGCGGCTCGTGCCAGCGCGTCCATATACATATACGCAAACGCCACCGACGCCCCGCCGATAACGCTGAATATCCCAAACTGCTTTTCCTCAATTTCCGCAACTGTGCCGATGGTAGAAAACATCTCTCTGACCATCTGCTTCTGTTCTTCCGAAACAAGTGTGTTTGCGCAGAGCCCCGATGTGGACGCGCCGATTTTCGCATTGATATTCGGCATTACGCGCACGATAGGCGTATTTGCGGGCAGCAGCCCTTCCAGATATTCCAGTGTTTTCCCTGCCGCAATGGAAACCACCAGCGGACGTTCTGCCTTTGCTTCTATCGCTCCCGCAAGCGCAGGTACGACCTCCGCAAGCATCTGCGGCTTTACCGCAAGCACCAGCACATCGCTTGCCGCAACAATCTCCGCGCCCGTCCTGCACACATTCGCGCCGCATGCCTTTGCAAGTTCCTCGGCAGAAACGACCGTCCGGCTGGTGATGCTGATATCCTTCCCGTCAAAGCGGCTTTCCGTACTCCGCGTCATGCCTTTTACGATTGCGCCGGCCATATTGCCTGCGCCGATAAATCCATATTTCATGGCTGTCCCTCCTTCATCTCAAATGGGTTCTCCTTTTCCCAATCATACAATGAAACCAGCAGGCTGTCAAAAGAGATTTTTGCGAAAGCGGGAAGAATGCTTTCAGGCTTGTTGAAATGTGTGCCGCTGTGGTAAAATAACCAGAGAAAACTTCACAATAAAGGAGATTGATAATATGCTTGGCTTTCATGCCGATGGAATACGCCTGTTCGGCGCAGAAGAAACTCTTACCGCCACACTGAAAAAAAGAGGCCTGCCCCTGCGCAAAACTTCTACGGGAAACACGCTGGTTTTCGCCGTCAATACCGCAGAACCGCTGGAAAAACGTGTATACGCTCCGTCCTTCCTTGCGCCGCAGGCCCCCTGGTTTTCCTGCGTAACAGGTGATACCACGCGCCCCGCGCCGTATACGCTTGCATTCCAAGCAGAAAACGACCTTGCAGACTTTATTACTGCAATCTATTATTCCGCGCAGGGTTTCCTGCATCTGGATTTTGAACTTGCGGAGCTTGTGCAGAAACTGAATCCCGATTCGGAAAGCTGCATTGTTTCCTTGCAGGAATCGGAATTTCACAGAATTGGAGAAGGTGCATTTGCGGCGTGCTTCTGTTTTCTGGAAGGCGGCTTTTTGGAAAGTGACAGGCTGTTCGGCAAGCTGACGCGGGAATACGGCGTAGGTGCAGATAAAATACTGCTTGCAGGCTCGTTTGATTCCAAATACCAGTTCCTGCGCGCTTTCGTGACGCAGAAAAGCTGACAGACTTTTCCATGCGGTCCGCAAATTCTTCCCTGCGGCTTGTGCCTGCCTGCTGTTTGTGTTAGAATGAAAGAAGATGAAAAAGTGTGTTGTTATATACAGGAGGTGCAGTTTTATGCGGCAAAGAGAAGAAACCATCAAAATCTGGACAGATATGTGGCTGGGCAACGATACCATGCCTATGGACGCGATTTTTACAGAAGACGTTGTTTATACCGAATGTTGGGGCAACAAATACAACGGGCGTGAGGAGATTCGTCGCTGGTTTGTAGACTGGCACAAAAACAACAGCATGGCTTTGTGGAAGGTTTCGGAATTTATCCATCAGAACGATAAGACTGTCGTAAAGTGGCATATGGAAGCAGAATCTGCCGATGGCGTCACTACACGTGCCTTAGATGGACTTTATTTGATTGAGTGGGACAGCGCCGGACGCATTCGTTCTCTGGAAGAATATGGTGCCGCCCCCCGAAAAAAACAGCCTTACAGGGGTTAATGCGCAGCTATGCCTAAAGTTTTTCAGGCCGCCTTACTGGCGGCTTTTTTTATGTCCGAAAGCCCTGGATTGCAGGAAAACCTTATTGCCAATTACTTCCAAAAATGCTATAATTCTCTCAAAAAGGGCTTTCTGAAAAACCGGCGGAAGGCTTAGAACCTATCCTTAAATTATCTACGCACATCTTGCTTCATCTTTTCCGGCAGTCTTTGTCACTTTTCCTTGTCGTACCACCCGGTACGCCTGCAAAAAAGCTCCTTGCCTGCCGAAAAATCTGACTGCGCAATCTGCACGTATCTTATTTATGGATAAGTTCTTAATATCTCAGCGTTTCCCTGACGGGGAAACAGAAAGGCGGCATATGATGAAGGGAAGGATTGCGGCCCTTCTGCTGGCGGCGGCATGCATGACGGCGGGGGGCTGCGGAAATGATAAAACCAGTGATTCCGCAGGCGTACCGGAAACCGTTGCGCTGACTCTTTGGGGCGCGGCGGAAGATGAAGCGCTTCTGCAGGAAACCATACGCACATTTGAACAGGAATATCAGGGACAGGCGAATTTCCAAATCACATTTGAAGTGCAGGGAGAATCCGGCTGTAAGGACGTGCTTCTGGGCGGGCTGGAAGCCGGCGCAGATGTATTCACATTTGCGGACGATCAGGTAAGCGCACTGGCTGCGGCAGGCGCGCTCGACCCTGTGGAAAACGCCGAGAGCATTGAGCAGGCAAACCTTTCTGCGGCAGTGGACGCGGCAACCGTACGAAATACGCTCTACGCTTACCCCCTGACGGCGGATAACGGCTATTTCCTTTACTACAACAAGCGTTATTTCAGTGAGGAAGATATTCAGACGCTGGACGGTATATTGGACATAGCCGCAGCAAACGGCGGCAAATTCGCAATGGACTGGTCGTCCGCGTGGTATGTGTATTCATTTTTCGGGAATACGGGAATGGAAATTGGCCTGAATGAAGACGGCATCACAAACTATTGCACATGGAACCGACAGGACGGGGCTGTCCGCGGGGTAGATGTGGCGCAGGCTATGCTGGCAATCGCCCGCAAGCCCGGTTTTTCCAACAGAACAGATGAAGAATTTATGGCAGGCGTACAGAACGGTTCCGTCCTTGCAGGGGTCAGCGGCGTATGGAACGCCGTTGCCATCGAAGAAGCCTGGGGGGCAGATATGGGCGCAGCAAAGCTGCCGACTTTCACCTGCGCCGGACAGCAGATACAGATGGCGTCATTCTCCGGCTGCAAGCTGATTGGCGTAAACGCGTATTCCCAGCATTATGACTGGGCATGCAGGCTTGCGGAGTGGATTACCAATGAGCAGAACCAAAAACTCCGCTTTGAGATGCGCGGACAGGGGCCTTCCAATATCAACGCCGCCGCTTCCGCCGAGGTGCAACAATCGCCCGCGATTGCCGCCCTTCTGGAGCAGTCGGAATTTTCACAGCTGCAAAGGGTCGGCGGGAAATTCTGGGACCCCGTAACGGCGTTCGCCTTAAACATGGCAGCCGGAAACGCTACGGGCGGAGACCTGCAAAAACAACTCGACAAACTTGTAGAAGAGGTAACAGCAAGGTAGGCTTCAGGCTTTACAAAACAGGGGAGGATAGGCATGAAGGGAAAATTCAGTATCCAGCAGCGGCTGATACTGCCAATTATCCTGCTGGGGGCGGTGGCACTGGTTTCCAACGCTTTGGCGGTATTCAGCATACATAATGTAAATTCCAACGCGTCAAACATCGTGGATAATTACATGGTCGGAAAAACGCAGCTTGCAGAAATCCGCCGTTCCACAATGAATATCCATAAAATGGCGCTGTCCCATATCGTTGCGACGGACTATGGCACGATGATTGACGTCGTGAGAGAAATCAAAAAAGAGGAAGAAAACCTTGAAACATTTTTGGAGGCGTACAGCGGGTATGTCGATAAGGAAGAAGCTGAAGTATACCAAAGCCTGCTGGACAATTACGAATCCTTTAAACACGCACTGGTTTTCCTTGTCTGCGCAAGCGCGGACAGCAAAACAGACACAGCATATGCCCTCGCAAACGGGGACGTTGCCACTTATGGCAGCGCGATTGAAAGCAATATCAGCGAATTATACGATTCCATAACCGCACAGACGGAAAGCGCGCGCCAGCGGCTGCTTACCGTCTACATCGTTTCGCTGGTTATCAGCATCGCGTCTATGGCGGCGTGTGTACTGCTTGCGCTGGCAGCAATCCGAATGATTATGGAATATGTGGTAAAGCCAATGAAAAGCGTAATGGCAACGCTTCAGGACAGCTCGGAACGGGTTGACGCAGTGGTGGGCGAGGTACGCCAGCGCACCCGCACATCAAGCAAAAACGCAAAAGATTTGTCGGCATTGGCGGAACGGCTTTCCGGCGCAATCCGGCAGGTCGCAGGGAGCGCGTCCTCCATCAACGGCAATGCGGCAGACATGAAAAGCGACGTGCATACCATGGCGGAAGAATGTGCCGCTATTACGGAATATTCCATGGCCATGAAGGAACGTGCCGACAACATGGAGCAATCCGCACGCACAAATATGGAAACCATCAGTGCAAAAGTAGCGGATATGCTCACAGTGCTGGACAGTGCAATTGAAAACAGCCGCAGCGTTGACCAGGTCAGCGTACTGGCAAAAGCGATACTGGAAATTGCCGCGAATACGAACCTGATTGCAATAAACGCTTCTATCGAGGCAGCACGCGCAGGGGAAGCCGGAACCGGCTTTGCCGTTGTGGCGCATGAAATCCGCCATCTGGCAGACTCCTGCGGAGAAACTGCCGGACATATTCAGGACATCAATAAAAACGTGACCGATGCGGTATATAATCTTTCCGGCAGTGCACAGGAACTAGTGGATTACCTGAACCAGTCCATACTGACAGAATTTCGGGAGTTTGTTTCCACAGGGCAGCAGTATCATGAAGACGCGGCGTATATCGAATCTTCTATGGACGACTTTAACCGGCGAGCGGAGCGTCTGCGAAGTTCTATGAACGAGATTGCCGCCTCCATCGAAAGCATCACAAAAGCGCTGGACGAAGGTGCGGCAGGCATTACAGGCGTTGCAGGCAGCACGCGGAGCATGGTCGGAAATATGACGGACATTGCAAACCGTATGGACACAAACAAAGAAATTGTCGAAGAACTGAAAAAACAGACAGAACTGTTTGCTAATTTATAAAAGGATTTTCCCTGTAAATGGGAAAACCAGGAGGTGCCATTATGGAAATTGAACATATCGCGATGTATGTGGACGATTTGGAGGGCGCAAAGGCTTTTTTTATGAAATATTTTGAGGCAGAGCCAAACGAACTTTACCATAATCCGAATGCGGGTTTCCGCTCCTATTTCCTGACGTTCAGCAGCGGCGCGCGGCTGGAAATCATGAACAGGCCCGGGATTGCCGAAGATACGGCAATCTTACGGAAGGGCTTTATTCACATGGCTTTCCGTCTGGGCAGCGCGGAACGTGTGGACACGCTGACAGAACGCCTGCGGACGGACGGCTATGAAGTCCTCAGCGGCCCAAGAACAACCGGCGACGGATATTATGAAAGCTGTATTGCCGGAATTGAGGGCTGTCAGATTGAACTGACAATATGAAAAAATATTTGCAAAATCACCCGTTACAGGCATTACCATAAGAAAATTTCAATTTTGAAGCATCTGAAAAATCAGGATTTTTCAGAGCAGCTAAAATTTTAGAAGAAATTTTCTCAGGTAACCGCCATCGACGTTTGACTTAAGAAATCAACCAAAAAGAAAAGTTTGTTTTCTTAAGTCAAGCCGCCTTTACGGGCGTTTTTCCGGAGGGACAACCATGCGGGAAATAGAACCCATAGCCATCACAATCGAATACCGGCTGACAGAGGAAGGCGCGGAAATCCTGCGTCTGCATGGACGTGCGGCAGAAATCCGCATCCCTGAATGCATCGCAGGCGTTCCCGTAACTGCTATTGCAGGCAAGGCGTTTGCAGTGCAGACAGAACCGCCGGAGGCAGATGCAGAAGAACGCCCTGCCCTGCTGTCCTTTTCCATGGAAAGAACGGAGCCCGCAGAAGAAGGACAGCCCCTGAAGCGGCTTTTCCTGCCGGATACTGTGCGGCATATCGGGGCATACGCCTTTGCGGGCTGTTCCGCGCTGGAGCACCTGCACCTGCCGGAAGGGCTTTCCCTGCTGCCGGAACACGCACTGGACGGCTGTGTAGCATTAAAGCGGCTTTCCCTTCCGTCAGGGCTGGAGGAAATCGGCGGATATGCTTTTTACAACTGCCGTATGCTGGCGGGGCTGGAACTGCCGGAGGGCGTGCGGAAAATCGGGGCATACGCCTTTTATAACTGCCGCAGTATGGAAAAAATCAATATCCCACTGGCGGCGGCGGAGCTGAATACAGGGCTTTTCCTCAACTGCGACAGGCTTCAGGAAATCGCGTTCGGGCAGTGCCGCCATATTTCTGACCTGATTTCCGTATTAAACCACGAACTTTGGCTGACAATAGATTTCCCGCAAGCAGACGGAATTACGGAACGCGCCCGGCTGATACTGCCGGATTTTCAGTATGAATATATTGAGGATACACCCGCGCGGCAGTTCCATCAGGTGAACTACGGTACAGGGCATATTTTCCGGCAATGCGTTGGCAATTCGGAAATTGACTTTCGGCGGTATGACGAAATATTTTATCTGACAAGACGGGAGGACGCGGCGGCAACTGTGCTCCTGCTGGCGGTCAGCAGGCTGGAATACCCCTACAAGCTGGGGGAACGGCAAAGGGAAAGCTATCTGGACTATATCCGCGGGCATCTGCTCTGGGCGGCGGAATATTTCATGGAAAAGAACGAACCTGAGAAAATACGGCTGTTTGCAGACTGGGGACTCTTTACGACGGAAAACCTGCCGGAGATGCTGGCGGCGGCGCAGAAACGCAGGAAAACAGAAATTGCCAGCTTTCTGATGGATTATCAGCATAAGCATTTTGGCGGGAAAAAGAAAAAAACATTTGAATTGTAGAACCGGTGTTTTCGGTTTAGAAAAGGGCTCGGAAAAATTTTCCAAGCCCTTTTTATCTCAAAAACTCACAGGAACAGCGACACCGCGCAGTACACAAGCAGCAATGCCATTATCAGGTTCAAGCCCTTTTTATACTGCTCGAAGAACCGCTGGAACAAAGAGCCAAACAATAGCCAGAGGGTATTTGCGAAAATAACCGTAACCCAGTTGATAACCAGCACGATGGCGCACATCTGAAACGACTGGTCGTACGGAAACACGAAATTCGTAATCAGCGTCATGCCGAACAGCAGGCCCTTCGGGTTCGCGAACTGCAAAATCACACCCACCCAGAACGAAGTCGTATCCAGCTGGAAACGGCTTTTCTTTTTTTCCTTCGGTTTATCACGCCAGACTGCCCACGCCAGCCAGAGGATATATGCCGCACCAAGGGGCGTCATAATCTGGATAATAGACGGTATGTAATGGTAGATAAAAACGTTGCAGGCGATGGCACAGAGCAGTACCAGCACGAAACCCGTTGCTACGCCAAAGCAGAACTTAATCCCCCTGCGGAAACCAAATTTTGTGCCGTTCGCCATACACATCAGGTTATTCGGTCCCGGCGTAACGCTGGAAACCACTACATAGGAATAAAACGCAATCCAATCCATTCCAAAATCCTCCTCCCACACACCACGTAAAACCTTGGGGACGCCGTCCCCAACCCCCTGCAAGGGACTTCGTCCCTTGACCCGTTTTCAACCGCGCAGCTGCGCGGTTGAAAACAAATTTAATGCTAAAGCATTTTACGCCTTGTTTCATGAAAGCATAGATAAATCCCGCAAAACACAGTTTTGCGGGAAACAGGGCAAAGTCCTGCGGTTTTACTCATCTTCCCCGTTGTCGCTCATGGGCTTGACTGGCAGCCCGTTCACCAGGTGGTGCAGGTCGTTATCCTCATTATACATTTCGTTGATTTTGTACAAAAGTGTCATCAAGCTGTCGGTCAGGTGTACATTTTCCACAAGAACATCGTCCGGCACCTGCAAATCCACATGGCTGAAGTTCCACATGCCCTTCACGCCCCATTTCGCAAGCGAATTTGCCACTTTCACCGCCTGCGAACGCGGCAGAGTCAGTATTGCCACATCTACAGGATGCGTGCGGACATAGTCCTCCATCTGGTCCACATCATAGACCTCCACGCCGCGAATCGTCATGCCGACAAGGCGCGGATTAACATCGAACACCGCTTTGATTACAAACCCTCTTTTTTCAAAATTGGTGTAATTCACCAAAGCCTGCCCGATATTGCCACCGCCTACGACAATCATATTATACAATCTGTCCAAGCCGAGTATCTTTTTGATTTCATTATACAGATATTCCACATTATAGCCGTAGCCCTGCTGGCCAAAGCCGCCGAAATTATTGAGATCCTGACGGATTTGGGACGCGGTAATGTTCATCTTCGCGCTGAGTTCCTTGGAGGAAATGCGCGTGATGTCGCTTTCCAGCAGGTCGCCCAAATAGCGGTAATATCTGGGCAATCTATTGATTACTGCAGGGGAAATCCTTTTTTCGCTGTCCATATTATCCAAATCCTCTCATACTTAACTTATTTTCAGTATAGCACGCACGTTATTTTATTGTCAACAATAAGTCTTTCTTTCACGCCATTTTTCTGTTATGATAAAGGCAGAGGACAAGCCAAACGGAGGGTTTCAAAATGATATTAGCAGCAAGACAGCTTCAGAAAAGCTACGGAATAGATGTGATTTTGGAAAAAATCACCTTTCATCTGGAAGAACGTGAGAAAGCCGCGGTTGTCGGGGTCAATGGCGCGGGCAAAACAACACTCTTCCGCATACTGACCGGAGAGGCCTCCCCCGACGGGGGGGAGCTTTTTCTGAAAAAAGACGTATCTGTGGGCTATCTGGCACAGAACCAAAAAATAGAAAGTGACCAGACAATTTATGAAGAAATGCTATCGGTTTTCAGGAAAATAATGGAAACAGAATCAAAACTTCGTGAAATGGAAAACGAAATGGGGCAGTATGAAGGACAGGAATTGTCGGACAAGATGGCAGAATACGCCGCCTTGCAGCTTTTTTTTGAGCAAAATGACGGATACGGCTATCAGAGTCGTCTGCGGGGTGTACTGAAAGGGCTGGGCTTTTCCGAAAAGGACTGGAACCGCCCCATGAACCAGCTTTCCGGCGGGCAGAAAACGAGGGTATGGCTGGGCAGGCTTCTGCTTTCCAGACCTGACCTGCTGCTTCTGGACGAGCCGACCAACCATCTCGACATCGCTTCGATAGAATGGCTGGAGGATTTTCTGCGCTCCTATTCCGGCGCAGTGCTTATTATATCGCATGACCGCTATTTTCTGGACAGAATCGTCACGAAGGTCATCGAAATCGAAAATAAAAAATCGTCCGTTTTCAACGGCAATTATACTTTTTACAGCCAGCAGAAAGAAATTCTGAGGGAAAGCCAGCAGAAAGCCTACGATTTACAGCAGAAGGAAATCAGGCGGCAGGAAGATGTAATCCGCACGCTGCGCGCCTATAACCGTGAAAAATTTATCAAACGTGCGGAGAGCCGCGAAAAGGCCTTGGATAAAATGGAACGGCTTGACCGCCCCGAAGCCCTGCCCGACCAGATGCGCCTGACGCTCACGCCGCAGATTATCAGCGGCAGCGATGTACTGCATGCCGAAAACCTTTCCAAAACCTACAACGGGCATAAGGTTTTTCAGAATGTATTTTTCGATATCAAGCGCGGGGACAAGGTGGCTGTCATCGGGCCAAACGGCGTAGGGAAATCGACACTGTTCAAAATGCTTCTGAAAGAGGTTTCCTCTGACAGCGGGCTGATACGCTTCGGTACAAACGTCCATGTCGGCTATTACGACCAGGAACAGCAGAAACTGGACGAGAGCAAAAGCATATTTGACGAAATTGCCGACACCTACCCGACCCTGACGGCAGGGCAGATTCGGAACGTTCTGGCGGCGTTTGTATTTACGAATGATGATGTATTCAAGCCCATCTCCGCATTGAGCGGCGGCGAAAAGGGGCGTGTTTCCCTGGCAAAAATCATGCTTTCCAAGGCAAACCTGCTCATGCTGGACGAGCCGACCAACCATCTGGATATGTTTTCCAAGGAGGTTTTGGAGGACGCAATTAACTGTTATGAAGGCACCGTTTTCTATATTTCGCACGACCGTTATTTTATCAACCGCACAGCCGAAAAGATATTGGAGCTGACGCGGGAGGGTGTTGTGCAGTATGCCGGGAATTACGACTACTATCTGGAAAAGAAAGCGGAACGCGAACGCAACGAGGCAGAAAAACTGCGGGAAAATCCGCAGGCCGCTCAGCCATTGAAAGCCGCTCCGCAGCCTGCGAGCGATACCAAAAACGACTGGCTTCGGCAGAAGGAGCAGCAGGCGGCAGAACGGAAACTGGCAAATAAAATTGCGCGGATAGAAACGGAAATTGAAGAAACCGAGGCGGCAATCGCCAAAGCAGATACGGATATGGCAGCCGCAAGCTCAGATTACACCAAGGCACAGGAAATTTTTGAGCAGAAAACCGCTCTGGAAGAAAAGCTGGAAACACTTTATGCCGCATGGGAGGAACTGCACGAAAGCTGACAATTTCAAAGGCGGGAAAGGTTTTGAAAGCCTTTCCCGCCTTTTGTGTCAGGTAGTGTTGTCATACGTATTTTCGAGCATAATTGGGGCGGAAAGATGTGTGCAGACACTTGTAACGACACTGCCTACTGCTTTTCGCCAGGGCGGTACGTCAAAACGTCCTCCACGCGGCAGTCCAGTGCGTAGCAGATTCTTGCCAGAACGTCCAGGTCCATTTTCTCCACCTGCCCGCCGAACCACTTATTGACCACCTCAAACCGCACGTTTATCAGTTTCGCAAGCTGGTTGCGCGAAACACCGCGCTGCTCCATCAACTCCCGCAGCGTCAGTTCCACCTTTCCATAATCCGCCAGTATCAGCACCGGCCTCTCTTCCATATGTATTCCCCTCCCCGCCGCCATACTCCGGCGGCTCTTTTGAAACCATTATAGGACGTTACTATCTGTATGTCAATCCTTTACGCCGTTTCCCCTGCCGTTTTCCGTATGCGGATGACAATTTCACAGCAGTCTTCCTCCTGCCTGTCCTCATAAAGTACGTCCATGCCGGAACGGCGAATCACTTCCACAGACTGTTTAATCGTATTTGTAAACAGGCGGAAATCAGAAGAACGAACATACCGTTTTTCCCGCTGTTCCGCGCGCTGAACGCTGAGGCGGCGCATCTCCTCCAACATTTCCTGTATCGCCTCCTCTGTCCGCTTGACGTTCATTTCCTCCCGAACCATTCTTTGCAGCATCAGCAGGCGGCTTTCCTCATCGGGCAGCTTCAGCAGCGCGCGGGCGTGGCGTTCCGTAAAATGGTATTCCAAAAGCATTCGTTTGACAGGCTCCTCCAGCTTCAGTACGCGCAGCTTGTTCGCAATGGAGGACTGGCTTTTTGAGAGTTTCACTGCAAGTTCTTCCTGCGTCAGTCCGTAATCCTCCATCATGCTGCGGTAACCCTCGGCTTCTTCCAGAAAGCTGAGGTTCTGCCGCTGGATATTTTCAATAAAAGCAAGCGCGGCACTGTCGCTGTCGCTGACTTGCAGGAGTATCGCGGGGATTGTCGTCAATCCGGCCAGTTCAGAGGCACGCAGGCGGCGTTCGCCCGCCACGAGCTCATAATAGCCGCCGCTCATTTTCCGTACGGTGATGGGCTGCAATACCCCGTAAGACAAAATACTTGCGGAAAGCTCCTCCAAAGAAGCGCGGTTGAAATATTTTCTGGGCTGATAAGGGTTGGGGCGTATTTTATCAATAGGCAGCTGATAAACTGCCTTATCTTTTTTGGGTCGTTTCTCCGGAAATTTTAAGACTTCCATAAATCAGGTTCCTCCTTTGCTGTATGGCGCGCGTGTTCCGCGCTGTCCCTCCTGCCCGTCTGGCAGAGGCATGATAAAACGATGAAAACGTAACTGTTTTTTTGTTTTTCTTCATCATACCACAGCTTTTTCCGCCATAGGAAAAAACAGTACAACAAAAAAAACACCGGCTCGACAAAAAACACTCACACAGCGCAAAGAATGGAAATGTACAAATAGACAAACATTGTTTTTGTCCTTATATAAAACACATATGTCCGTCATTTTTACCAGTTAGCTTGTTACATTTATGTCAATTTTTGCATGTTCCGCCGAAGATGTCGGAAGGATATAAAAAAAGCGCGTTTTCGGTTGACGGTTCTGTCCAAAGTGTTATAATTTTTTTATCATTTTCATGTCGGGATAGTTTCGTCTTTAATTTCTGGAAGAAAAAGCCCGAACTCTCCCGATGCAGGCATTTATTTTTTGGAACATTTTTTGACAGGGGGAATCTATCGTGAATCAGAGCACACTTTACCGGATACTTGCAGCAGCATTGGTTGTACTGGCTATTGTATTGATAAACGTCCTCAAGGACAGTCCGATGATACGCATAGTGGCAATACTGGTATGCTGCCTGCTTGCTGTCGGCATCAGTTCCAAAGCAGGAAAATCGTAACCATTTCGGGGATACCAACCCCATTATATCATTTTTGACAGGAGGCTTATTTATGGAAAAAAGACTGTATAATTTTTCGGCGGGGCCGTCCATGCTGCCGCTGGAAGTGCTGGAACGGGCGCAGCGTGAGCTTGTCTGTTACCCTTCCTGCGGAATGTCCGTAATGGAGATGAGCCACCGATCTAAAATGTTTGAAAATATTCTGGAGCAGGCAAAGGCTGACCTTAAGGAACTGATGCATATTCCAGACAACTATAAAATACTGTTTTTGCAGGGCGGCGGCTCCACACAGTTCGCTATGGTCCCGCTGAACCTGATGAACAAGAGCAACAAAGCGGATTACGTTGTCACAGGGCAATGGGCAAAAAAGGCTGCGGAGGAGGCAAAACGCTACGGAAATGTAAACATCGTTGCGTCCTCTGCGGATACGACGTTTGACCGTATTCCCGCGCTGGACAAAAGCAAATTCACGCCGGACGCGGATTATTTTTACATCACGCTGAACAACACCATATACGGCACACGCTGGACAGAACTGCCCGATACCGGCAGCGTGCCGCTGGTGGGGGATATGTCTTCGTCAATTCTTTCACAGGAAATCGACATTACGAAATTCGGTCTGCTTTATGCAGGGGCACAGAAAAACCTTGGTCCTGCCGGCGTGACGGTCGTAATCATTCGCGATGACCTGCTGGGCAATGAAATGGATTTCACACCAACCATGCTGAAATACAGCGTACACGCGGACAATAATTCCCTGTATAACACCCCGCCGACTTATGGTATATATTTTACAGGACTGGTATTCGACTGGGTGAAACGTCAGGGCGGCGTCGCAGCGATACAGAAGATTAACGAGAAAAAAGCCGGTATACTGTATGATTTCCTCGACGCGTCCAGCCTGTTTAGGGGGACAGTCGTCAAAAAAGACCGTTCGCTGATGAATGCGCCGTTTATACTGCCGACAGAGGAACTGAACGCGAAGTTTATTAAAGAAGCCGAAGCGCAGGGATTTGTAAACCTGAAAGGCCACCGCACTGTAGGCGGCATGCGTGCAAGTATGTACAACGCCATGCCTGTGGAGGGCGTGGAAAAGCTCGTGGCGTTTATGAAAAAATTTGAAATGGAGAATAGATAAAGACCTTGAAGACGCTGTCTCCAAACCTCTGCAAGCCTGTCAGTACTTTGCCTGCGGCAAAGCCACCTACGGTGTCCGGACTTCTTTCCGGTACCTATTCAAAAGGGCTTGACCCCAAACTCTATTGCCAGCCGCATATCCATGCGGCTGGAATCACCAAGAAGTTAAACCCCTTCAAAACGCAGTTTTGCGGCAAACGGGTCAAGGGGTGAAACCCCTTGCAGGGTGGCGGGACAGCGTCCCGCGGTCTTGAAAAGGAGAATAAACATGTATACCATACGCACGCTGAACAATATTTCCCCGCTGGGGCTGGCAAACCTGCCGGAAAAAAATTTCACGATCAACGACACCGCCGAAAACCCGGACGGCATTATCCTGCGCAGCTTCGACATGCATAATATGGAACTGAACCCCGGGCTTCTGGCCGTTGCCCGCGCCGGCGCAGGCACGAATAACATTCCCATTGACCGCTGTACGGAGCAGGGCGTGCCGGTGTTTAATACCCCGGGTGCAAACGCAAACGCCGTAAAGGAGCTTGTGCTTGCCGGACTGCTTGTATCCTCCCGTCGCATCGTTGCCGGGTCGAACTGGGTGCAGTCCCTGAAGGACAGCGGCGAAAACATTGAAAAAGCGGTTGAAGCCGGCAAGAAAAAATACACTGGTCCGGAAGTTTCCGGCAAAACTCTGGGCGTCATCGGTCTGGGCGCGATTGGTGTGCTGGTCGCAAACGCCGCGCTGGATTTGGGCATGAACGTCATCGGCTATGACCCCTTCCTATCGCTGGAATCCGCCTGGCACCTTTCCCCTGCGGTCGAGCGCGAGGATTCCATGGAAGATGTTGTTTCCAAAAGCGATTACATCACCCTGCATATCCCGCTGAACGAAAAAACACGACATACCTATGATGAAAAGCTGTTTTCCGTAACAAAGCCCGGCGCGCGCCTGCTGAATTTCGCCCGCGGCGGACTGGTGGATAATGACGCGCTGAAAAAAGCCATTGCGGACGGCATCATCGCGCGCTACATTGTTGACTTCCCTTCGGAGGATTTGCTGGGCGATGCGTGGAACATCATTGTTACGCCACATCTGGGCGCATCTACGCCGGAATCCGAGGAAAACTGTGCCATAATGGCGGCGCAGGAAATCCGCGAATACCTGACCTACGGGAATATCAAAAATTCCGTAAATTTCCCGAACTGCGTTGTGCCGTACAACGGCAAACCGCGCATTGCCGTATCCCACAGGAATATCGTGAACATGATTGGGCAGCTGGGCGCGGTGCTGACGAAATACCATGTCAATATCGACAAGCTGGTGAACAACTCCAAAGGCGATTTGGCGTACAACATCATCGTATGCGATGACCTGCCGGAAAACGAGCAGGATTTAGTCAACGACCTTTACGCCATCAACACCGTAATAAAAGTACGCATTTTGAAATAAAAAAATAAGGCCCCGGGCTCTGCTCCAAAAAACAAAGACCCCGGGCTCTGCCCACACCCGTCCGCTTTTTGAAAAATCGGAACCAAAAACTTTTATTGCCGCAAAAACTGCGTTTTGCGGAAAAGATTTTCCAGACGCATGAAATGCGGCTGGTAATCCCGGGTCAAGGGGGCGGGTGCTCCCTTGTGGGTGTTTGAGGGCGAAGCCCTCAAGGTCTTAAAGGTACACATTTTGTAATAATACAGACCTTGGGCCCTGCCCAAACCCGTCCGCTTTTTGAAAAAAGCGGAACCAAAAACTTTTATTGCCGCAAAAACTGCGTTTTGCGGAAGAGATTTTCCAGACGCATGAAATGCGGCTGGCAATCCCGGGTCAAGGGGGCGGCTGCCTCCTTGTGGGTGTTTGAGGGCAAAGCCCTCAAGGTCTTAGAATCTACACATTTTGCAATAACTCAGACCCCGGGCTCTGCCCACACCCGTCCGCTTTTTGAAAAAACGGAACCAAAAACTTTTATTTCCACAAAACGCATTTTTCGGAAAAGATTTTCCAGACGCATGAAATATGGCTGGCAACCCCGGGTCATGGGGGCGGGTGCCCCCTTGTGGGTGTTTGAGGGCAAAGCCCTCAAGGTCTTAATAAGGAGGATTTTATGGCGACAATCAGACCTTTTATGGCAATCCGCCCCGCGGCGGCATATGCCCAGGACGTTGCGGCACTGCCGTACGACGTAATGAACAGCGAAGAAGCGCGGGAAATGGCGGCAGATAAGCCCTATTCCTTCCTGCATATTGATAAAGCGGAAATCGACCTCCCGCCCGGTACCGACCCTTACAGCAACGCAGTCTATGCCAAAGCGCGCGAAAATCTGGAGCGCATGGTTTCCAACGGTATTTTTCAGCAGGACCTCCTGCCCGACCTCTATATCTACCGCCTGACAATGGACGGCAGAAGCCAGACAGGGCTTGTTGCCTGTACATCTGTAGACGAATATCTGGACGGTACAATCAAAAAACACGAACTGACCCGAGCCGACAAGGAAGCCGACCGTATCCGCCATGTGGATACGCTGAACGCAAACACCGGCCCGATTTTCCTTGCCTATCCGGAAAACGTAAACATCAAAGCAGTCATTGACGGCTGGACAGCCTCTGCCGCACCTGTGTACGATTTCGTTTCCGAAGACGGTATCGGCCATACCGTCTGGGTTATCGACAGCGATACGGAAATCGGCTTGCTTGTGCAGTATTTCCGGGAAGTGACAAACCTCTACATCGCTGACGGCCACCACCGCAACGCCTCTGCCGTAAAAGTCGCTCTGAAACGGCGGGAGGAAAATCCGGCGTATACCGGTGAGGAGGAATTTAACTATTATCTTTCCGTACTGTTCCCGGCGGAAGAACTGGCTATTTTCGATTACAACCGCGTAGTAAAGGATTTGAACGGGAACACACCTGAAGAATTTCTGGCAAAAATCAGTACGGCGTTTCACGTGGAGCCGTTTACCGGAGAAGGGCCGTACCGTCCGGAAGCGGCGCATAAATTCGGGCTGTATCTGGCAGGAAAATGGTACAGGCTGACTGCAAAGACGGAAATTTTATCAGACGACCCTGTGCTGGGGCTGGATGTTTCCCTGTTGCAAAAAGAACTGCTGGAACCCATCCTCGGCATTGGCGACCCGCGCACGGATAAGCGGATTGATTTTGTCGGCGGCATACGCGGTCTGGGAGAACTGGAACGGCGTGTAGACAGCGGTGAAATGGCGTTGGCGTTTTCCATGTTCCCGACTTCCATGGCGGAACTGATGCGCGTGGCAGACGAAGGAAGGACGATGCCGCCGAAATCGACCTGGTTCGAGCCAAAGCTGCGCAGCGGGCTGTTTATCCATGATTTAGGGTAACCGGCTGTGGGAATATTTCATGCCCTGCAAAGGCTTTTTTTCGCCAAATCACATTTTATGTGAAGATACCTTCGCTTGACAAGCGAAGGTAACGATATATAAATAAAAATATCCCTGCCGGGGTGCTTTGACTTATGGAAAACTCTTTTCCTTGGATTAGTTTTTAAGCCAAGCCTTTATGAAATCCGGCAGGGATATTCTTTTGATGTAAAAGGCAAGTTTATTCAACTGATTCTTCTGCCGTCCCTTGCCGCCAGCCATCGTTAAAGAGCCAATCGAAGCTGTCCGGCCTGATGCTGGCATTCGCCCTGTAATAATAAAAATCGGACTGGAGCACCGTCTGACCGCCGTATGGATTGCCTCTTGCATTTTCCGGAATACGGGCAAGGTTTTCCTCCGGGACATACATCATGCAGATATGAAGCGCCCCCCCCCGCGACTGTACCGCCTCTTGGATTTCCTGCCCTGTCTCTTATACACATCTGACGCTGCCGCCGACACCTCACGTGTTGT
>CAMQRG010000010.1 GCA_947036475.1 uncultured Clostridia bacterium | reverse complement strand
CGTAGAAATTTCTACGCATTTCTTGTAGTCAGGCTTGCCTGTACCTTCCATGATGCCGGGAATGGTACGGAACTGACGTCTTACTTCTTCAATCATCTCGAACGCCGCTTTACCCACGGACTGCATGGTAAACGCGGAGAACAGGAACGGCAGCATACCGCCGATAAACATACCGATAATAACCCTGGGTTCCAGAATGGAAATTTCCATCAGGCCGACTGCCTGAGAGTAGGAAACGAACAGTGCCAGAGCTGTCAGAGCCGCGGAACCAATCGCAAAGCCCTTACCCATAGCCGCCGTTGTATTGCCAACCGCGTCCAGCTTGTCCGTAATGTTTCTTACAGAGTGGTCAAGGCCGCTCATTTCCGCAATACCGCCCGCGTTATCCGCGATAGGGCCATACGCGTCAACCGCAACCGTAATACCTGTTGTGGAAAGCATGCCGACAGCCGCCAGCGCAATACCGTACAGGCCGCTTACCTGGAACGCAATGAAAATGCCTACACAAATCAGAACAATGGGAATCGCCGTAGATTCCATACCAACAGCCAGACCGCTGATAATCGTTGTTGCAGGGCCTGTTTCGGACTGGTCCGCAATCTTCTTAACAGACCTGTAATCGCCGGAGGTATAAACCTCTGTAATAATACCAATGAGCAGACCAACAACCAGACCCGCAATGATAGCGATAGCCGGTTTCATGTTGCCAAAGAATTTCCAGCTCAGCGCAAGGGACGCAATCACAACCAGCACTGCGGAGGAATAGGAACCCGCTTTCAGAGCCTTATGCGGGTTGGAATTTTCGTCGCCCTTTACGAAGAACGTACCGATAATAGACGCCAGAATACCGACAGCCGCCAATACCAGCGGGAATACTGCGCCTTCCACAGCGAAAGAAGCCAGACCCAGTGTGATAGCGGAGATGATAGAGCCGACATAGGACTCGAACAGGTCCGCGCCCATGCCTGCAACGTCGCCTACGTTATCGCCTACGTTATCGGCAATAACCGCGGGGTTACGGGGGTCATCTTCAGGAATGCCCGCTTCTACCTTACCAACAAGGTCCGCGCCAACGTCTGCCGCCTTTGTGTAGATACCGCCGCCAACACGTCCGAACAGAGCGATAGAGGACGCGCCAAGGCCGAAACCAAACAGAATGTTTGCATCGCCCGTTACCGCATAAACCGCGCCCACGCCCAGAAGGCCAAGACCGACAACAGACATACCCATAACTGCACCGCCGCTGAAAGCGATAGACAGGGCTTTGTTCATACCGCCGGTTCTTGCTGCGTTTGCAGTTCTTACATTTGCCTTTGTTGCTACGGTCATGCCAAAATAGCCGGCCAGCGTGGAGAATACCGCACCAACAACGAAGCAGACCGCCGTTTTCCAGCCAACGCCGAAGCCAATCAGCAGAAACAGTACAATCGCAAAAATAACCAGAATTTTATATTCCGCTTTCAGGAACGCATTTGCGCCTTCTCTGATGGACCCCGCAATTTCTTTCATGCGGTCGGTTCCCTCGTCCATCTTCCCTACTCTGCCGGCAAGGACGAAGGCAAATACCAGCGCCACAATGCCCAGCACAGGCGCCAGATACATCATTTTTTCCATAATTAGTCCCCCTGTTTTTTGAATTGTAAATCATACATAAATCCCTGAGTTTGAATAAAGAATCCTGCGCGCGGGGCTGTTTTGTGCCATTCCATTCTCCTAATGCTCCGCCTTATTCCGCGGAAAATGCGGGAATATCCCTTTCCGCCGCGCCAAAGCCCTGTTTTCCGGCAGCGCAGAACGGCATATTTCCCGGCAAATCGCCCTTTGCTCGCCTGAGTCATATTCTGTCCCATTTAAATAGTATACACGATACCATGCATAAAAATCAAGCCCTATCCCCGCCGCACAGCCACGAAATTTGGCGGTTTTTTTTGTTATTTTTTTACAATGCCTGTTTTCGGAGGCTCTGAACCGCCCCCCTCGCAAAGGAGCCCAGTTCTCCCTGTCCCCGATTTGCCCGCCGTATTTCATGCAGCGGGCAGCAATTCATATTACATATAGCTTTTCCTCCAGACCGGCGGCGCAAACAGCAGTATAATCGGGAAAATCTCCAGCCTGCCCAGCAGCATATCCATACAGAGCACGAATTTGGAGAAGCCGGAAAAGAATCCAAAGTTATCCTCCGGCCCAACCATGCCGAGCCCCGGCCCCACATTGCTCAGGCAGGTCACAACAGAGGTAAGCGAAGTCGTAAAGTCAAAATTATCCAGCGAAACCAATATGAAAGAACCCAGCAGAAGCAGGATATACACAATGATATACCCGGTTACGCCATGCGTTACGTCCTCCTCCACTTTATACCCGTCCAGCTTAATCAGGTTCACGGAACGCGGGTGTATGATATGGCGTACCTCCCGCGCCGCCATTTTCAGCAGTATGATAAACCGGGAAACCTTCAGCCCGCCCGCCGTTGAGCCGCCGCACGCCCCCAGTATCGTCAGGCAGAATATCAGCGTCCGTGAAAACTCCGGCCAGAGCTCAAAGTTCGCTGTGGCAAAGCCGGTCGTCGACGTGATTGCCGCCACCTGAAACGCCGCATGACGGAACGCGCTTTCCAGCGTCGGGTAAAACCGGTAAATGTTCGCCGTAATCAGCAGTATGGAGCCAATCACAATCGCCGCATAATACCGCAGTTCCTCATTGCGCAGGGCGTTTTTGAAATCGCGTATCAGCAGCAGATAGTAAAGGTTGAAGTTTACGCCGAACAAAAGCATAAACACCGTAATCACATATTCAAAATACACACTGTCATATGCTGCAATGCTGGCATTTTTGATGGCAAAGCCGCCCGTTCCCGCTGTGGAAAATGCGTTTACCACGCTGTCAAACAGCGGCATACCGCCAAAAAACAGCAGCGTCATTTCAACCAGCGTCAACACAATATAAATGGTATACAGCAGTTTCGCCGTTGATTTCACTTTCGGCACGAGCTTGGAAACCACAGGCCCGGGAGCCTCCGCCCGCATCAGGTACATGGAACGGTCATCGCCCATCGGCAGAACCGCCAGCATGAAAACAAGTATTCCCATGCCGCCGACCCAGTGCGTAAAGCTGCGCCAGAACAATATGCTTAAAGGCAGGGCCTCAATATCCGAAAGTATCGTTGCGCCCGTCGTAGTAAAGCCGGATACCGTTTCAAAAAAGCAGTTCATCACGCCCTCTATCGCACCGCTCAGGTAAAACGGCAGTGCACCAAATACGGACATCATAATCCACGAAAGCGCAACAACGACAAAGCCCTCCCTGCCGTAAATCCGCTTGTTTTCCGGCTCCCTGCTTTCCATCGCCGTTCCCGTTAAAACGCATACGGCAAGCGTCGCCAGAAAAGCCTTCAGCGCAGGGCCCTCCCCGTAATAAAACGCCAGTGCCGCCGGTACCGCCATCAGCAGCCCCTCCAGCCGCAGCATATTGCCCAGTATATAGACAATCATTCTAAAATTCATAAGCCCACATCCAACCTCTAGCCGCTATTTCAAAATATCCTTCAAATCCATCAGGTGCTTTTTCGCTGTTACAATAATGACGTTATCCCCAATTTCTATGGTATCGTTGCCGGCGGGAATAATAACCTGTGTCCCGCGGATAATCGTCGCTACAAGCAGCTCGTCCTTTGTCCGCAGGTCTTTCAGGGGAATCCCCACCACAGGCGAATTTTCGTTTACCCGGAATTCCAGCGCCTCCACCTGGTCGTTAATAAGCCTGTGGAGCGTTTCCACGTTGCTGCTCCCCACAGAATTCTGCATGGCGCGCACATAACGCACGATGTTGTTCGCAGCAATGGTTTTCGGAGAGATAAACCCGTCAATATCCAGCTTGTCCAGAATTTCATCAAACGAAATCCGGTTGATTTTCGCAATAACCTTGGAAACTTTTTTCACCTTCGCGTAAAGCGATACAACAATGTTTTCCTCGTCCATGCTTGTCAGCGTAACGACTGCGTCTGTTTTTTCCAGTCCTTCTTCCTGCAAAAGTTCCTTATCTGTGCCATCGCCATGTATAATAACAGCTTCGGGCAGCATTTCGCAGAGATATTCACAGCGTTTCATATCCAGTTCAATGATTTTTACCCGCACACGCAGCATCAGCATCTCCTTAGCCAGATAGTACGCCATTCTGCCGCCGCCGATAATCATAACGGATTTCACACTGCTGCGGAAAATGCCGATGATACGGAAAAATTTTGCAATTTCCAGATGCGGGGCGGTCACGTTGATTTTGTCCCCCGCCTGCAAAACGAACGCACCGCTGGGGATAAAGACCTTCCCCTCCCGCTGTACGGCGCAAATCAGGATTTTTACCTGAAATTCCTTGTAAATCGCCCAAAGCGGCATACCGTCCAATACGCTGTGCTCCGGAATCCGCACCTCCACAAGTTCCACGCGCCCGCGGGCAAACGGCTCTATTTTCAGCGCAGAAGGGAACCGCAGCAAACGGGAGATTTCCCCCGCTGCCGCCAGCTCCGGATTAACAGACATACTCAGACCCAGCTCGTCCTTCAAAAAGGCAATCTGGCTGATATATTCCGGACTGCGGACACGGGCAATGGTATGCCTTGCGCCAAGTTTTTTCCCCAGCAGGCAGGCAAGCATATTGACCTCATCGGCGGAGGTTGCGGCAATCAGAATATCTGCCGATTCCACCCCTGCGCGCCGCTGTACTTCCAAACTTGCGCCGTTGCCCTCCACGCTGATAATATCCATGGTATTCACAGCATTCGTCAGTACGGTTGTGTTATTGTCAATTACGATAATATCGTGGCCTTCTGTGGCAAGCTGGCTGGCTATCGTGCCGCCGACCTTGCCATCTCCAACGATTACGACTTTCATGGATTTTTCCTCCTAAAAGACCGATAAAGGGCTTGACCCTAAACTTTACTGCCAGACGCGCAGGCGCGTCTGGATTTCTTTCCGGTACTTTATGAAAAGGGCTTGACCCAGTGCACCGCCAAGAGAAGGCGGCGGGCGGAACGCCCGTTTCGCGAAGCGAAATGCTTTGACCTAAACTTTATTGTCGGACGCGCATGCGCGTCCGGAAATACAAATATGTTTTACTTTTTTACTCCTCGCTCTTTTTCAGCTGCTCCACACCGGAAACAATCAGCGGGAGCAGTATCCACTGAAGCGCAAGCCCATACATTCCCGCGCGGACGCTCAGCCAGATTGCGGAAACGTGAATACTTTCATTCCCCAACACATAAACGGCAGCCAGAATTGCCGCCGCGCGGACAACCCTGCCCGCAATCTGCGTCAGTGCAACCTTTGCCAGTGCCGGCGTTTTTACATTGCGGAGCATACCTGCAAAAAGCCCATATGCACAAAGCTCAATCATCATAAACGGCAGCATCGCCGCTCCGGGCATACCGGAGAGCGCAAAACTGGCAAGAGGTCCCAGCAGACCGGAAACCGCCCCGGCAAGAGGCCCCGCCAGAAGCCCGACCAGTATAATCGGCAGGTGCATCGGCAGGAAAACCTCACCCAGTGCCGTACCCGCTCCAACTGCCGCGCCGGCTGCATGGAAAAACTGCGGCAGAACCACCGCGCCCGCAACTGCCGCCGCCGCTGCCAATGTCTGTGTTTTCAGAGAAAGGCGTGCTTTCCCCACTGTTTTAACAAAACCTGTGTTCATCTTTCATTCTCCTTTCTTTTCCTCTTTCCTTTTTGGTTTATTTATTTTCCGCATTTTTCTTTGAGAATTTCAACCAAATCCGCTACGGCAACCTCCTCAGCCTCTCCGGTTTCCATCTCTTTCAACTGTACTTTGCCGCTTTCCAGTTCGGAATCGCCAAGTATTACGGAATATTTTGCGCCAATTTTATTGGCGTATTTCATCTGCGCTTTCACACTGCGCTCTACAGTATCACAGTCCGCCTTTACGCCGCTTTTGCGCAGTGCAAACGTCAGAGCCTGCGCGCGCATCAGCCCCGCTTCGCCCATGGAGCCGATGTAAACGTCCCGCTCCGGCGCGTCCGCAAGAGGGCCGTTCAGCTTTTCCAGTATCATCATCAAACGCTCGATACCCAGCCCGAAGCCGACCGCGCCTGTCGGTTTGCCGCCGCATTCCTCCACAAGCATATCGTACCGTCCGCCGCCGCAGACCGTCAGACCGTCAAATACAAATTCAAATACCGTCCGCGTGTAATAATCCAGCCCGCGCACGATTTTCGGGTCAACCGTAAACGGAATCCCGTTTTCCTTCAATATCGCCTGCACCTTCTCAAAGTGCGCCGTACATTCCTCGTCCAGACAATCCAGTACAGAAGGCGCGTCCGCAATGATTGCCTGGCAGCCCTCCTCTTTGCAGTCCAGCACGCGCAGGGGATTTTTCTCGAAACGCTCCTTACAGGTATCGCAGAGTTTATCCAGATTTTTCCCGATGAACTCCTTCAGCGTTTTGTTGTACCGCGCGCGGCATTCCGGACAGCCAAGGCTGTTGATGCGCAGTTCCACACCCTTGATGCCCATTTCTTCCAGCAGCGCCGTTGCCACAGAAATAACCTCCGCGTCCTGTGCCGCGCTGTAAGTGCCGAGTATTTCAATGCCGAACTGGTGGAACTGCCGCTGTCTGCCTGCCTGCGTATTTTCACAGCGGAACGTCGGGGAAATATAGTATAGCTTTGTAGGCTGTGCCTGATTGTGCATACCATGCTCAATGTACGCACGTACCGCACCCGCAGTGCCCTCCGGCCGCAGAGTCAGGCTCCTGTCGCCGTCGTCTGTGAATGTATACATTTCCTTCTGCACGATGTCCGTCGTTTCGCCCACGCCGCGGACGAACAGCTCCGTAAACTCAAACGCAGGCGTGCGGATTTCCCCAATGCCGAAGGTTTCGCAAAGCCTTCTCATCTTTCCTTCAATTTCCTGCCACGCTTTTACCTCCGCGCCATAAATGTCCTTTGTACCTTTCACAAGCTGTATCATATGTTTTTCCCTCCCTGGGGCAAGCCCGCCCGTTTTCGTTCTATCATTTCGTCTATTCTGCCAATATAATCCTCCACGCTTTTCACGTTGAATACGCGTTCAATCCTGTCCGTTGCCGGGTCTACGGTTTTCGTGCTTGCGCCTGCGCCCGCCGCCAGTATGGTCTGCTTTTCCTCCATAATCTGCACGTTATAAACGCCTTCCATGCCGGGGCGGCAGTAACCCACATTTTCAAAATTGCCGACCATATTTTTCTGCCGGTACATATAATAAGGCTCCATGCCCATTCTTTCAGCGGATTCCTCCGCCAGCGCAAGCATTTCCTCCAGTTCCTCCGCCGCTGTCATATCGTACTGCTCCAATTCCTCCCGCAGGCGGGACGCCCGTTTGACCGCCAGCGTATGCACTGTCAGGTTATCCGGCGCAAGCGTTTCCATCTCCCGCAGGGTATGCGCCACATCAGCGGGAGTTTCCCCCGGCAGGCCGAGAATCAGGTCCATATTGATATTCTCGTGCCCTTCTTCCCGCGCTTCCCGAAACACCCGCCGGATATCCTCCACGCTGTGCCTCCTGCCGACCCTGCGGAGCGTTTCCTCATTCATGGTCTGCGGGTTGATAGAAATACGGTTTACGCCGTACTGCTTCATCAGCCGCAGCTTTTCGCGCGTAATGGTATCCGGCCTCCCTGCCTCCACAGTATATTCCATATTCTCCGAAGGCCGGAATAATTCTTCCACTCTGCCCAGAAGCCGCGCGAACTGCCCTTCGTCCAGCGAAGTCGGCGTTCCGCCGCCGATGTATATGTTTTTCAGTACAAAATTCCGGCTGTACTCCGCCAAAAACTCCAATTCCTGAAACAGAGCGTCCAGATATTCGTCCACGCGGTTTTTATACTGCGCCAGCGGAAACGCCGCAAACGAACAGTATAAACACCTTGTCGGGCAGAAAGGAATCCCAATATAAAGGCTGATTTCCTCCGGCCGGCTGTTCTTCAGAATTTCCCGCTCCGCTCTGGCAACCCGCAGGGCAAGCCGCGCCTTGCTTTCTGCCACAAGGTACTGTTCCGTCAGAAACGCCATACATTCCGCATCGCTTCTGCCTTCCGCCAGCATACCGCTGATGAGCTTCGCCGGGCGCACGCCCGTCAGCAGCCCCCAGCGTGGTTCAATGCCCGTTTCCCGCCGCAGAAGTTCATAAAGCGTCCGTTTTACGATACGCTTCTGTTCCTTTTCGTCCAGACCGTCCGCTGTGTATTCCATGGACCATTCTGTTATTTTTTCCCCATTGCGATAAAGCATTGCCGAAGCAATGCCTTTTTCCATGCGGCTGACAACGCTCAGACCCTCTGCCGCCGGTTCCTCCCGGCGGGAATAGCGGCTGTTCGGCAAAAAGACCTGTATCATTGTCTGCACATCGTTTTGCAGTTCATGTCCCTGAAGGACATAAGAGACCGTTTTTTCCATTCCCATCAAAACACCTTTTCACTGTCCAAAAGCAGTGTAATCGGACCGTCATTGACAAGGGCAACTTCCATATACGCCTGGAACTGTCCTGCGGCCACTTTTTTCACAGGCGTTTCCTTCGCCTTAACGCAGAGCCGCTCAAATAAATCCCGCGCCACATCGGGCGCAGCTCCGCCGGAATACCCGGGACGGCGGCCTTTCCTTGCATCGCCATAAAGCGTAAAATTCGGCACAATCAGCAGTTCCCCGCCAATATCCAGAAGGGAAAGGTTCATTTTCCCGTTTTCGTCCTCAAAAATACGAAGGTTAATGATTTTATCCAGCATATAATCGATGGTTTTGTCATCGTCCGTTCCCAGCATGCCGAAAAGCACCATAACGCCTTTTCCGATTTCACCGACGACCTGGCCCTCCACCGTTACGCTTGCCTCCGAAACTCTTTGCAGTACCGCTCTCATAATTTTCCTCCTTGCCCACCGCGAATCATTGAATAGAGTATATCACAACGCCGTGCAAAAGTAAACGGGAATGGCAGATTTGCCTGCCGCACCAAAAAAGGCGCAAAAACATTTCGTCTCTGCACCCTTTCTCTCTTTATATTCCTGACACACGTTCAATATCCTGCACATCTTTCAATGCTTTCAGCCGGTTCACGATCCTCTCCAGCTGGTCTTTCGTCCGAATCTCCATCATCACATTGATGATGGCAAGCGTTTCCTTTGTTGTACGGACATTCAGATTCTTTACGGAAATATCATTATCCGCCAGTATCTGGCTGATTTCAAAAATAAGCCCGACACGGTCGCTCGCCGTTACCCGTATCTCCGCAAGGAAGGAGGCGGCTGTCTCGCCCTTCGTAAACTGTGCGTCCCATTCGGCGTTAATCAGCCTGTGGCGTTCCTCGTTGCTGAGGTTCATAACGTTAATACAGTCCGTCCGGTGTATGGTAACGCCGCGCCCACGCGTTACAAAGCCAACAATATCGTCCCCCGGCACAGGGCTGCAGCATTTTGAGAAGCGCACTGCCACATCGCCCACGCCCTCCACAATAATGCCGCTCCGACTCTTATGCCGCTTAACGGGTTTGGAATCAACCGTTTTTTCAATATCCTGCAAAAGCTCCTCAGCAGTCTGCTGTTTGCGCTTTTCCTTCAGGTATTCGTCCCGAAGCCTGTTGACGACCTGACCCTCTTTCAGCCCGCCATAACCTACAGCGGCAGTCAGTGCGTCCCAGTTCTTGAAATCGTATTTGTTCAGTACGATTTCCACCCATTCCGGGCGCAGAAGCTCCTGCGGCTGGAAACCCTTCTTGCGCATATCCGCCGCAAGAATTTCTTTCCCGCGAATGATATTTTCTTCCTTTTCCTCCGCCTTGAACCACTGCTTGATTTTTGTCCGCGCCTGAGAAGTGCGGACAATCCCCAGCCAGTCGCGGCTGGGACCCTTGCTGTTCTGCGAAGTCATGATTTCTACAATATCGCCGTTCTGTATCGTCCAGTAAATCGGCACCATCTTGTTGTTGACCCGCGCGCCCACCATCTTATTGCCGACAGCGGAGTGTATCATATACGCAAAGTCTATGGGCGTAGAACCTTTCGCAAGCTGTATCACGTCACCCTGCGGCGTAAACGCGTATACCTGGTCGGTAAAAATGTTCAAATCCAGCTTAATGGTATCCAGATATTCCTTGTTATCGGACATATCTTTCTGCCATTCCAGAATCTGCCTGAGCCATGCCAGCTTGGCTTCTTCCTTTTTCATGGATTTATCGCCCGTTTTGCCTTCCTTATACTTCCAGTGTGCCGCAATACCATATTCGCTTGTCCGGTGCATTTCCCATGTCCGAATCTGTATCTCGAACGGCTCACCGGAAGGTCCAATCAGCGTATTATGCAGGGACTGATACATGTTCGATTTCGGCATTGCAATATAATCCTTGAACCGCCCCGGCATGGGCTTATACATCGTGTGAACAATACCCAGCACACCGTAACAGTCCCTGACGGAATCCACAATTGCGCGCACCGCAAACAAATCGTAAATCTGGTCAAGCGTTTTGTTCTGGTTGACCATTTTCTTGTAAATACTGAAAAAGTGCTTGCTCCGTCCCTCGATTTTGCCTTTTATTCCGGCCTCGTCCATTTTCGCCTGGACGTCCTGCACAATGTTGTTGACAAAAGACTCCCGTTCAATCCTCTTTTTTTCAATCTTTGTTTCCAAGTCAAAATATGCATCGGGATTGAGGTACTTAAAGCAGAGATCCTCCATCTCCGTCCGTATTTTGGAGATACCAAGCCTGTGCGCCAGCGGCGCATAAATATCCAGCGTTTCCTGTGCTTTTTCCTTCTGCTTTGCAGGCGTCATAAAGTCCAGCGTCCGCATGTTATGCAGGCGGTCAGCCAGTTTAATCAGTATCACGCGGATATCTTTTGCCATTGCGAGAAACATTTTCCGGTAGTTCTCCGCCTGTATTTCTTCTTTTGTAGAATAGGAAAGTTTGCCCAGCTTTGTTACGCCATCCACCAATATGGCAATCTCCTCGCTGAATATGCGGGAAATATCCTCATAGCTGTATACGGTATCCTCGATAACATCGTGCAGTATGCCTGCAACAATGGTTTCTCTGTCCAGTTCCAGTTCCGCCAGAATATAGGCTACCTTCAATGGATGGATGATATATGGCTCCCCTGATTTCCGCTTTTGGTCCTTGTGTGCGTCGACCGCAAGGCGATAGGCTTTTTCCACCATGTCGAAGTCCTTCGTTGGATGGTAGGTTTTCATTTTTTCAATCAATTCCTGATAAAGCTGTTCTTCAACTCCCATATTCATCACCCCCCTTAAAACCTTATTAAGACATTGAGGGTTTCACCCTCAAACTCCCATGAACCCTTTGAAAAGGGTTCAATCCCAAACTTTATTACGGCAAAACTATGTTTTGCCCGCAAAATTTTGCAATAAGATACAAATCGTCCCGTAGCTGCTTTTTGTTTCTTTTTCTTATTGGGAAAAAACCATATTTAGGGAAAAACCTCAATCCACCAGCCTCAGGCTATAATTATGAAAAATATTATACTTTCTTCAAAACAGATTTTCAAGAATTTTTCAGCAATCCCTTGTCATATTTCAGAGAAAGAATGCGTTTCAGGCTTTCTTCCACCCGTTCCGGCGGAATTTTGCCCGTTTCGATGGCTTCCGTAAGCGTTTCAGCGGCTTCCGGCAGGGACGCTGGCATCAGCACGATATCTATTCCCGCCTGCACCGCCATCACCGTACTTTCCCCGCAGCCGTAGCAGTCTACAATCGCCCCCATATTCATGGCGTCGGTTATGGCAATGCCGTCAAAGTCGATTTCTTCCCGCAAAAGCCCGATTGCATCGCCGGAAAGCGACGCAGGCAGCCCGTCCGCCGTAGCGTTGGGCGTTTTGATATGCCCCGCCATGATAAAATCCGCGCCTGCATCTGCCGCAGCCTGGAACGGCACGAACTCCGTCCCCTTCAGACGCTCCAAATCATGCGTCACATACGTTTCCCCGTTATGGCTGTCCATCGCCGTATCCCCATGCCCGGGGAAATGCTTTGCGCAGCCGCTTACGCCCTCTGCCTGCAAGCCCTGTAAAAATGCCGCAACACACTCCGCCGCTTCGGCAGGGTCGTCTGAAAACGCTCTGTTGCCGATAACGGTATTTTCCGGATTCGTATTGATATCCGCGATAGGCGCGAAATCTACCGAAATCCCCAGTTCTGCAAGTTCTTTTCCGATGGTATGACCGGACTGCTCTGCCGCCGCAGCGTCCCGCTCCGCCGCCGCAGGAATCTCCTCATGCGGTATATGACTCTTGTCCAGCCGGGAAACAACGCCGCCTTCCTCGTCTATGCCGATGAGCAGGGGAATCTCCGCCGCCGCCTGCAAATCCGCAGTCAGCTGCTGCGTCTGCTCTGCAGTATCCAGATTTTCCGCAAATAATATCACTCCGCCAATGTGGTAATCAGCAATAGCCTCCGCCGCTTCCGTCGAAAGTACAGTCATACCGCTCCCGTCCATATTCTGCCGAAAGTCCATCATCAAAAGCTGTCCTGCCTTTTCTTCCGGCGTCATTTCCTCTATCATCTCCGCAATCAGGGCTTCTTTCGTCAAAGGCGGTATGTCCTCCTGCCCTGCCGCGGGTGTTTCAGACGCGTCCCCACAGCCCGCCATGCACAGGCATAGTCCAGCTGTCAGTATCCAAATTTTTCGCTTCATCTTTTCCCCGTCCTTTCCCCTTCTTCTTTTGTTTTTCCATATTTTATCTATTATTATAGCCCTTTTTCGCCAAAATGAACAGTTCCAATCGAAAAAAATAGTAAAAACCGTTGAAACAGAGCCTTTTCAAACGGAATCCCGCTTGAACCAGCCCTTTTCTTTTTCCCTTTTTTCCGCTATAATAAAATTCATAGAATATATAAAAACTGCAAAACCCAATAATCCTTCAGCCGCATTTTATGCGGCTGACAAAAGGGTCAAGGGGCATTGCCCCTTGTGGGAGTTTGAGGGCAACGCCCTCAAGGTCTTTTCTAAAGGAGTTTATACCATGAAACTGCAAAAACTGTTAAGCTACGTCCGCCGCGCGGTAGACGATTACCATATGATACAGGCCGGCGATAAAATCGCCGTAGGCGTTTCCGGCGGCAAGGACAGCCTTTGCCTGCTCATTGCTCTGCGCCACCTCCAGCGGTTCTATCCGCAGCCCTTTGAGCTTGTGGCTGTCACCGTTTCTCTTGGCCTGCCCGGCGCGTCATATGACGATATCCGCGCGCTCTGTGAGGAGATTGGCGTGCCGTATACGCTTATCGAAACAGATATCGGACAGATTATATTTGAAGAACGTCAGGAGAAAAACCCCTGTTCTCTCTGCGCCAAAATGCGCAAGGGCGCGCTGAATACCGCCGCAGAACAGCTGGGCTGCAATAAAATCGCGCTTGGGCATAATAAAGATGATGTTGTGGAAACATTCTTTATGTCCCTCTTTTACGAAGGACGTATGAATTGTTTCGCCCCTGTCAGCTATCTCGACCGCATGAAGCTGTATTCTATCCGCCCTCTCCTGTATGTGCCGGAATGGGAGGCGCGGAGCTTTATCGCCTGCAGCGGCATACAGATTGTGAAAAACCCCTGCCCCGCCGATGGCAACACAAAGCGGCAGGAAACCAAGGAACTTCTGGAAACACTTTCCGGCAGATACGACCATTTGCAGGAAAAAGTATTCGGCGCAATACAGCGTTCTGCGCTGAAGGGCTGGAATCGGGAGGAATGAGAAATGTCCACATACCATGAAGAAATGAAGCTGAAAGAGACCAAACGCCTGCGGGAAATACAACAGGAACTGCCGCCGTTTACGCAGACATTTTTCCGGGGAATTGCACAGACGGTTTCCCCGAAATCCCGCCTTGCCTACGCCTACGACCTGCGGATATTTTTCCGCTATCTTTATGAAGAGCACCGCACGCTGGGCGGCGTAGAGCCAAAGGATTTCACTGTGGAATGTCTGAACCAGATTACGGCGGAGGATATTGACTGCTTTATGGAATACCTTTCCTATTACATCCGCCCCGACCATGAAAACCCCGAATACGCCGCCGAAATGCACAACGACGAAAAGGGGAAATCCCGGAAACTGGCGGCAATCCGCTCCATGTTCAAGTTTTATTACAAAAAAAATAAAATTGCCGCCGACCCTGCCGCGCTAGTGGATACGCCCAAAATACATGAAAAAACCATCACAAGGCTGGACGTAAACGAAGTGGCAAACCTTTTGGACGCTGTGGAAACAGGCGAAAAACTGACCGGCCGTCAGAAGGCCTTTCATGAAAAAACCAAAAAGCGCGATCTTGCCCTGACTACGCTCCTGCTCGGCACAGGTATGCGTGTTTCCGAATGTGTTGGCATCAATATACGTGATTTGGATTTCCAGAATAACGCCGTACGCGTCACCCGTAAAGGCGGCAACGAAGTATTCCTTTTTTTCGGGGAAGAAGTACGCGAAGCTCTGGAAGATTATCTGGAAGAGAGGAAAACCGCCGTCACAAAAGACGAAAAGGAGGATGCACTTTTTCTCTCCTCACAGGGAAAACGAATCAATGTCCGCTCTGTGCAGAATCTTGTGAAAAAATATTCCTCCGGCGTAACGGTCAAGAATATCTCGCCGCATAAACTGCGCAGTACCTTTGGCACGAATCTGTATCAGGAAACAGGAGATATTTACCTTGTGGCGGACGCCCTCGGCCATGCTGATGTCAACACCACCCGCAAACATTATGCGGAGGTCGAAGAATACCGCCGCCGCATGGCAACCTCAAAAATCAAGCTCAGAAAGGATTGAAGCATATGGAAAAAAGCGTTTCTCTGGAAAACGTCACCGCCCGCTTTGCCGCGCACCAGCCCCGTCCCATACTCCGCCTGCGGCATTTTGCCATACTTGCCCTGCTGACGGAACTGGACGGGGAACTGCATTTTATATTAAACAAACGCGCAAAGGGCATACACCAGCCGGGCGACGTCTGCTTTCCCGGCGGGCACAGGGAGGAAAACGAAACGCTGGAGGAAACTGCCCTGCGGGAAACAGAGGAAGAAATCGGGATTCCGCGCGGGCAGATTCAGCTGCTTGGCAAAAGCGATTATATGCTGACCGTTTACCGCGGCATGATACAGCCGTTTATCGGCTATGTTTCACCGGAAACATTTGCTGCGGCAAAGCCCAACCCTATGGAGGTAGACGAGGTTTTCACCGTCCCGCTCTCCTTTTTTCTGGAAACAGAGCCGGAAAACCACCCGATGACATGGAAAGCCGTTGAAATGCCGGGATTCCCCTATGAACGCATCGAAGGCGGGAAGGATTACCCATTCAGCAAGAGCGTATTCCCCGAACTGTTTTACGAATACAGTGGGCATACCATATGGGGTTTTACCGCGCAGGTGATACAAAATATTATGGAGACAATCAAAAAAGGGTAGGGCTTGGGAGTTCTCCCATTGCCCTGCCCTTTTACATTTTGCATGAATCAGTGCGTCAGCACCTCCGCGCCGTCCTCTGTCACTGCAACAGTATATTCCCACTGCGCAGACAGAGAGCCGTCCTCTGTGTAAATCGTCCAGCCATTGTCCGCGTCCTGGAAGAAATCTTCCTCACCCGCGTTTACCATCGGCTCAATCGTAAACACCATACCGGGCACAAGCAGCATACCCGTCCCGCGCTTGCCAATATGGCAGACATACGGGTCTTCATGGAATTCATTGCCTACGCCATGCCCGCCGATATCATGCAGTACGGTATACCCATGCGCATAAATATATTCGCTGATAACCGCGCCGATATCTCCCAAAAAGCCCCATGGCTTCACCTCTTTCAGCGCAAGGTCAACCGACTCCTTCGTAACCTCCACGAGCCTTTTTGCCTCCTCACTGACTTCCCCGATGCAGAACATACGCGAAGCGTCCGCATAAAAGCCGTCCAGTATGGTAGTCACATCTACATTTATAATATCGCCTTCTTTGAGTATCTCATCTGCGGCGGGGATACCATGGCAGATGACATCATTTACAGATGTACATACGCTTTTGGGAAAGCCGTTATAATTCAGCGGCGCAGGGATACCGCCATGGGTAACGGTATATTCATGCACAAGCGCGTTGATTTCTTCCGTAGACATACCCGCGCGGATATTTTCCCCCACCATATCCAAAATTTCTGTATTCAGCTTACCGGCCTTACGGATTCCCTCCAGCTGTGCCGGCGTTTTCAACAGCTTATGCTTCGGTACAATCACACCGCGCCGTTTATAATCCGCCAGTTTCGCGTCAAAATCCGCATGACAGGCTTTATATTTTTTCCCACTGCCGCACCAGCAGGAATCGTTTCTTCCAAATTTCATGGTTTATACTCCTTTTTTAACCGCATATTCCTTATTCTTCTGTTACTTCCGCGCTCTCGGTTTCTTCGGTTTTTTCTGTTTCTTCGGCTTCCTCCGTACGCTCCACGTCCTCGCCGGAAATCTTCGCAATGCCAACGACCGTCACGCCTTCGTTGAGGTTCATCAGCTTAACGCCCTGCGAAACGCGTCCGTAGCTGGAAATTTCATTCCCACGCAGGCGGATAATCACGCCTTCAGAGGTGATGAGCATAATCTCCTCGTCCTCCTCAAGCAGCAACACTCCTGCCAGAAGCCCTGTCCGTTCTGTCAGCTGGTGTATTTTCAGGCCAATGCCGCCGCGGTTCTGCAAATTGAACTGTGAAACATCTGTCTGCTTGCCGAAGCCCTTTTCTGTTACATTCAGCACCTTCGCGCCCTGCATCATTTTCACCGCGGAAACCACATAATCCCCTTCGCGCAGTTTAACCGCTTTTACGCCCGCCGCAGTTCTGCCCATCGGACGCACGTCCTTCTCGCTGAATTTGATACCCATGCCGAAACGCGTTGCGGCAAAGATTTCGTCGTCCCCTTCCGTCGTCATAACGGCAATCAGGTCATCGTCCTCCCGCAGATTCAGCGCAATCAGACCCATCTTGCGGATATTGGCAAAACTTGCCATATCGGTCTTTTTAATCAACCCCTGTTTGGTTACCATAACAAGGTACTGGTCTGTCCTGAATTCCTTTACGGGTATCGCCGCCGTAATTTTTTCGCCGGCGTCAACCTCCAAAAGATTTACAATTGCCATGCCGCGCGATGTGCGCCCCGCTTCGGGAATTTCATAGCCTTTCATGCGGTAAACCTTGCCATGACTGGTGAAGAACAACACCGTATCGTGGGTAGATGCAAGGAACAGGTCCTTGACATAATCCTCCTCACGCGTCTGCATGCCGACAATACCACGTCCGCCTCTGTTCTGGCTCTTGTAGGTATCCAGCGGCGTACGTTTTACATAATTCAGATTGGAAAGCGTAAACACGCAAGTTTCCTCATCTATCAAATCCTCTACGTCAATCTCGCCGGGATTCTGTAACAGCTTTGTGCGCCGGTCGTCTGCATATTTTTCGCGCACTTTTGTAATTTCGTCCTTTATAACGCCCAAAAGCAGTTTTTCATCTGCCAGAATTGTTTTATAATACGCAATTTTTTCCTGCAATTCGCGGTATTCTGTATCAATCTTCTCATGCTCCAGGCCCTGCAAACGGCGCAGCTGCATTTCCAATATTGCCTGTGCCTGCAATTCGGAAAAACCAAACCGCTCCATCAGCCGCTCCTTGGCGTTGTTGTAGCTGCTGCGGATAATATGGATAACTTCGTCAATGTTATCAATAGCAATGCGCAGACCTTCGAGGATATGCGCCCGTTTTTCCGCCTTATCCAAATCAAACCGCGTCCGCCGCGTCACGACCTGCTCCTGATGCTTGAGATATTCCTCCAGCATCTGCTTAAGATTCAGCACAGCAGGCTTGCCGTCCACCAGCGCAAGCATAATTGCACCGAAGGAATCCTGAAGCTGTGTGTATTTATAAAGCTGGTTCAATATAACGTTCGCGTTGGCGTCCTTTTTCAAGTCGATAATAATGCGGATATCATCGCCCGCAGACGCATCGTCCACGTTGCTGATGCCCTCGACGCGCTTCTCCCGTACAAGTTCGTCAATCTTTTCAATCAGACGCAGTTTGTTCACCATATACGGAATTTCCGAAACGATAATCCGGTCGCGTCCGTTATGGTTTTCAATCTCCGCCGTTGCGCGCACAATGATTTTGCCGCGTCCTGTGCGGTATGCCGCACGAATACCGCTTTTCCCAAGGATATTCGCGCCCGTAGGAAAATCGGGGGCTTTTATATGCTCCATCAGTTCCTCTACGTCTGTGTCCTCGCCATTTATCTTATGGTCAATCATGCAGACCACGCCGTCGATGACTTCCCCAAGGTTATGCGGCGGGATATTTGTTGCCATACCGACCGCGATACCGGAAGAACCGTTCACCAGCAGGTTGGGGATACGGGAAGGCAGAACAACGGGCTCTTTTTCGTTGCCGTCATAGTTCGGCTCGAAATCAACAGTATCCTTCTCAATATCGGCAAGCATTTCCGCCGTTATTTTGGACATGCGCGCTTCTGTGTAACGGCTTGCCGCCGCGCCATAGCCGTCAATGGAGCCGAAGTTGCCGTGTCCGTCCACAAGCATATACCGCATGGAAAAATTTTGCGCCATACGCACCATCGCCTGATAAATGGAACTGTCGCCATGCGGGTGGTATTTACCCATGGTATCACCGACAATACGCGCCGATTTTCGGTAGCCCTTATTCGGGTCGAGGTTCATCTCGTTCATGGAAAACAGGATGCGCCGCTGTACAGGCTTCAAACCGTCGCGCACGTCCGGCAGGGCGCGGGCCACAATAACGCTCATAGCGTAGTCAATGTAGCATTTCTTCATTTCTTTATTGATGTCTATGGTGACAATCTTATCTATCTCTCTCTGTTCATCACTCATTTTTTCACCTCTTTAATCAAAACCTGCAAAACCTTGGGGACTTCGGTCTGCACTCCGTCCGTCCGGCGCTGAACGAGCCTCCCCCGGAGACTCTGCGCCCCTTTACCCGCTTTCACCGCGCGTATGCGCGGTGATAAATAAAGTTTGGGGTCAAGCCCTTTTCAAAGGGCTTGCGGAGGTTTGGAGGCAGAGCCTCCAAGGTCTTTGCCTTAAAAATCCATTTCCGCATACTGCGCGTTTTCCTCAATAAAAATCTTCCTCGGCTCCACAGCGTCGCCCATAAGCATACTGAAAATCTCATCTGCCAGCACAGCGTCGTCAATCGTGACCTTTTTCAATATCCTGTGTTCCACCGCCATAGTCGTATCGCGGAGCTGCTCAAAGTCCATCTCGCCCAGACCCTTATACCTCTGAATATCCTTTATTCCCGTCCGTCCGATTTCCTGATACAACGCTTCCAGCTGGATATCGTCAAACACATAGTAATGCTGTTGATTCTTCTCTATACGGTAAAGCGGCGGCTGGGCAATATAAACCTTACCTTCCTCAATCAGCTGCGGCATATAACGATAAAAGAACGTCAGCAGCAGCGTGCGGATATGCGCACCGTCCACGTCGGCATCTGTCATGATAACGATTTTGTGGTAACGCAGCTTTTCAATATCAAAATCCTCGGAAACACCCGTACCAAAAGCGGTAATCATATTCCGGATTTCCTCACTGTTGAGTATCCTGTCCAGCCTTGCTTTTTCCACGTTCAAAATCTTGCCCCTCAGCGGCAGTATCGCCTGCGTCCGCGGGTCGCGCGCCTTAATGGCGGAGCCGCCCGCAGAGTTTCCCTCTACAATATAAATTTCACATTCATACGGGTCGCGGCTTGTACAGGGGGTCAGCTTGCCCGGCAGTTTATTGTTTTCCAGTCCCGTCTTTTTGCGCACCAATTCGCGCGCCTTCCTTGCCGCATCTCTTGCGCGGGAGGCCATCATGCCCTTTTCGATGATGGTTTTGCCGATATTCGGGTTTTCCTCCAGATAATAATTCAGGTATTCGCTCAGGACGCTTTCCACAGCGTTCTTGGCCTCGCTGGTGCCCAGCTTTGCCTTTGTCTGCCCCTCAAACTGCGGATCCTCAACCTTTATGCTGACAACGGCCGTAATGCCCTCACGCACGTCATCGCCGGAAAGTTTTTTATCTGCGTCTTTCATCACACCGATTTTCTTTCCGTAATCGTTCAGCGTTTTTGTCAGACCGGATTTAAAGCCGACCAGATGTGTGCCGCCGTCGGGTGTATTGATATTGTTTACAAACGTAAATATGCTTTCTGTATAGCCGTCGTTATGCTGGAACGCCACTTCCACAAGGATACCGTCCTTTGTACCGCTGGCGTAAAAAATATCATTGTAAAGCGGCTGACGGCTCTTATTCAGGTATGTGACAAACTCCTTAATGCCGCCTTCATAATGGAATGTGCGTTCCTGTTCCATGCCTTCCCGCTTGTCAATCAGGGTAATTTTCAGCCCTTTTGTCAGAAAAGCTGTTTCCCGCAGACGCTGTTTGAGCGTTTCATAAGAAAAGACCGTTTCCTCAAATATCGTTGCATCTGGCAGAAAGTGGACGAATGTTCCATGTTCCTCTGTATCCCCGACCACAGCCAGCGGGGACACCACATTGCCGCGCTCATATTTCTGTTCGTGTATTTTCCCTTCTGTATAGACGCGCACAGTCAGCCAGTCGGAAAGCGCATTTACAACAGACGCGCCTACACCATGCAGGCCGCCGGAAACTTTATATCCCCCGCCGCCGAACTTACCACCCGCATGCAGTACGGTAAAAACGACTTCAACCGCAGGCAGGCCCTTTTGCTGCTGTATACCGACAGGAATACCCCTGCCGTTATCCCTGACGGAAACAGAGTTATCCGGATGTATCGTCACCGTAATCTCACTGCAATGGCCCGCCAGAGCCTCGTCTACCGAATTATCTACGATTTCATAAACCAGATGATGCAGCCCCTTTTCACTTGTGGAACCGATATACATGCCCGGACGCTTCCGGACAGCCTCCAAACCTTCCAACACCTGGATCTGATTTTCGTTATATTCTGCTGACACCAAATCCTCTCCTTTCAAAAAGCCAGACCCTGGGAACTTCATTCTGTGCTCCGGCCGGCCCAGAACGAACCTCCTCCGGAGGCACGCCGCCCCCAAATTCCCGCGAACCTTTCAGCATTTTACTTTGACCTTAAACGTTAATGCTGTCTCTTATACACATCTGACGCTGCCGACGACTCCTTACGTGTA
>CAMQRG010000009.1 GCA_947036475.1 uncultured Clostridia bacterium | reverse complement strand
GCCATGTCAGCAATATCCTGGTATCCATACATGAACGGGTCAGTTGTAAAACATAGCTGCACAGACACAATCTTTTCCTTTAATTTCGGAATTTCTTTATCAAGGAGTTCAAGTGTGTTCAATACAAGCCTAGGAGTACACCAGTCTGCATAGTCCTTTATTTGCCCAAAACGTTTTTTCTGTAAAAAGGCATAACAGGGAAACAGACAACCGTGAGAACAGCCCAATACAAAATTCATCGTATAATCGCCATATTCCACACCAGTTTTGTAAAGCATAGTTTTCCTTTGTACATAACCAGTTACCTTACTCATAATGTGGGTGTTCCTTTCTGAAACGAAACAACGGTATGCTTTTTTCCATCCGTAGGATTAACAACAGCGCTGAATCTTGCTCCATATATGTTTTTCAGTTCACTCCGTATTTCCTGTCTAAATCCATCAGACGGAAAAATCGGATGAAGATCCAAACGCCGCCACAATGATTCTAGCGGTACATTTGTCTGACCAGAAAATGATTTTTGCAGATATTTTGCAATATCCGTCACAAAAAAACAGGACTCGTCCGTTGCAGGCACAAACAAACCAGTATTAGCATAATCAATCGACAACTGGTAATGATCACCATGCGTGTTTTTTGTTGAGGACTTTCCTCCGAAAGTTTTCCACGCCACCTGTTTGTATAGCTTGAAGCCTTCGATATGATCGGTACAATGGATCAAACTGTACAACTGTGAATTATGCGTATTATAAAATGGAAATGCACTCACGAAATACCTGCGGTGTCCTTTTAGTCCTTGTATGATCTCTTCCACACGAGTTTCATAGGCTTTCTTATCACTCCCAAACGGGACTAATTTTTCAAAGTCTATAAGGTAAGTGTTTGCATATTTTTCCTTTGTCGCTTCCCTTTTTACCTGTGTAATCGCACGCGCTGTGTCCAAAACCATATGATTAATCATGACCTCGCCCCAATTTCTCAAAAACGGGATAAGCACAGACCAGTTGATAGACGCATCATATGGATCGTAAAATAGAAAATAATGCAGATGCTGACGACCATACAACTGGGGACCTATCGTTTCTAAAAGTTCATCTCGGTCTTTGACAGTTACAATGATATTGAACTTTCCTTCATTAGCAGGAAGATGCTTTTTAAGTTCATCCACCTTCTCTTGGGATTTATCATTCAAATATATTTGAATCTGTTTCTGCGGATAGGTGCGAGCAACGTCAAGAAGTACCTTAGCGACCCGGACTGGTGTTCCTTCGACAGTTTCCCCATTATACGTGTAAACACCGCTATTACACATACAGTCAATAAACACCAATTCATAGCAGGAACTATTCAACATCAACTTTTGCGCCCAAGCTTTTATGTATTCCTCTACCAATTTGAATTTCATGATAGTGTGAGGACGTGCCTCATCTATTATTTTACTATTGTTACTGCCCGCCATAAAAATCCCTCACAATCTTCATTTGATTTCATATTATCAAAATCAAATACACCATGATATTTCAGCATCAATCAGAGAAAAGTGCCTACCCATGCTTAATAAGCAAACACATTTGTAGTTTACTATACCACAAAACACGACCAAATTCCAGAGTCACTAGCAATTTCCTCATGCTTTCAGTGTAAGAGTACAATAACATCTTGTACAGTAAACGAAAAAAGTAGAAGGAGAGAACCTCACCAATTAAAGTTAATCTGTTACACAAAACTAAGGGAAGACCATATCCTTCACAAACAAGGGTATAACACAGCACGTGACATACAGACAATCTCTAGTAATGTTTGCAAAGAAATATGACATCATCCATGCTAGACAAAAATACAATTGGCTCTGTTTGTATATCCACTTCTGGTGAACCACTCACTGGATCAAAAGTACAAAACCTTTAGTTTATCAGTTCCGGCATCCTCGCAGCTACCCTAACTAGTACACAGAGGTGGTGCTAAATCTGATTCAGGATATACAACCTATAATTCTGAGCTTGGTATATCAAAAGTTTTAGTGCTACTTGAAATCCATAGCTAGCACCCACTGACTTGAAAATTTGTTTCGCGTTATCCACAAGCCAGAAATATCTCCACTATATTTTAAGGAAACGGCTTCTGGTTGAGCATCCAACATAAGCTGATCCGTGTCACCCCATGGCATAACAACAAGATTGAGCACCGCCACAGAGGGACTCAAAAGCTTGCCATGCCTTCTTCTCTTTATGTGGCTTTGAAAAACAGCTCGCTGTTCACAACCGTCATTCCCACAGCCTACCAATGTGATTCCTTCAATGATCTGATTTCTGTTATTCTTGAAATACGATGGCAGCCAAATTATCCCTGCACAGCAAAAAGGCTCACACAAAATGCAAGCCTTTTCCAACACGCCGCCTATGCTCATTGTATACAAAACCAAGCCATTCTCATATTCCAACACTGTAATGATATGTAACCGCATAAGCATGTCCCTGACAGCTCCGCAAATTCCTCAGATACTCCCTGTTCCGTTCCGGGCATATGTCTTTTACCATATAACCGCCAACATAACCGTTCTGTGCGGAAGTCAGGTCGCCGTTATAGCCCTTCTTCAGAGGCACGCCGATTTCGTTTGCCACTTCATATTTGAACTGTTCCATTGCTGCCTTTGCCTCGGGTACGTTTACTTTGTTGCCAGTGCTGTTAGATGTTCCACTCATGTGAATAACCTCCTTCAATCCTGTTTCTCTCTGAATTTCTTTTGTTCAAAAAAATGTGTTGCTTTGTGGTGCACTAATAGTATGGCTGAATGCTTTTCGATTATGTTAGGAACTTCTTGCCACGTATTCTGCCGTTTTTTAGAAAAATGTTCTGTTCCTTCCTCTTTATTTCCCCACAAAAAAAGGACGGAAAGCCGTCCTTTTTCGCAAATATTTTATTTCAGATTGAAGAATGCGTCCAGACCCAGATATTCCGCCGTATCCTCCAGCTCCTCCTCAATACGCAGCAGCTGGTTATACTTTGCAACGCGGTCTGTTCTTGCAGGTGCGCCGGTCTTAATCTGGCCCGCGTTTACAGCCACAACAATATCCGCAATCGTCGCGTCCTCTGTTTCGCCGCTTCTGTGGGAAACAACAGCTGTCATTTTATTACGGTTCGCCAGCTGGATTGCGTTGAATGTTTCTGTCAGCGTACCAATCTGGTTTACCTTAATCAAAATCGCATTGCCTGCTTTCAGGTCAATCCCTTTCTGCAGTCTTGTCGTATTTGTTACAAACAGGTCATCGCCAACCAGCTGCACTTTATCGCCCAGTTCCTTTGTCAGCAGCTGCCAGCCGTTCCAGTCCTCCTCAGCAAGGCCGTCTTCGATAGAAATGATGGGGTATTTTGCCGCAAGAGCTTTCCAGAATTCAACCATTTCTTCAGACGTACGCACGATTTCCCTGCCAGCCATTTTGCTTTCGCCGGGGAAGTGGTATTTTCCGTCCTTTTCATCATAAAGCTCCGTTGCTGCAGGGTCAAGCGCAATTTTGATATCCTCGCCCCATTTGTAGCCGGCTGCCGTAACAGCCTCCTGAATCAGGTCGATTACCGCGTCTGCTGTCGGCAGGTCAGGCGCAAAGCCGCCCTCATCACCAACTGCCGTAGAAAGCCCTTTATCTTTCAGGACTTTTTTCAGTTTATGGTAAATCTCCGCACACATTCTCAACGCTTCCTTGAAAGAAGCCGCGCCGACAGGCATAATCATGAACTCCTGCACGTCAACCGTATTATCCGCATGTTTGCCGCCGTTCATAATGTTCATCATAGGCACGGGCATAGTCTTTGCGTTAAAGCCGCCCAAATACTGGTACAGAGGCATATCCACAGCCTCTGCCGCAGCCTTCGCCACCGCCATGGAAACGCCCAGAATCGCATTTGCGCCAAGTTTTGCCTTGTTCGGCGTGCCGTCCAGCGCAATCATAGCCTGATCGACTGCAACCTGATCCAGCGCGTTCATGCCAATGATTTCGTCCGCGATAATATTATTTACATTATCCACAGCATCCTGCACACCAACGCCGTTGTAACGTTCGCCGCCGTCCCGCAGTTCCACAGCCTCAAACGCGCCCGTAGAAGCGCCGCTCGGCACTGCCGCACGCCCGACAATGCTTTCGTCTACAATTACCTCGACCTCGACCGTCGGATTCCCTCTGGAATCCAAAATCTCTCTTGCGTAAATGTCCGTAATTTCATAATAGCCTTTCATGTTCTGTTCCTCCTCTTAAAATAGTACCTTTGCTTGACAAAGGGTATGTCCCCTTGTCAAGCGAAGGTTCATTTACTTTGCAATAAACTTTCGCCCGTCATTTCTTCCGGTTTCGGCAGGCCCATCATTTCCAGCAGCGTCGGCGCAATATCCGCCAGCTTGCCGCCGTCCCGCAGGCCAATGCCGTCGCCCGCGTTCACCAGTATAAACGGCACAGGATTCGTGGTATGCGCCGTAAACGGTTCCCCGCTTTCATAATCGACCATCTGGTCGCTGTTGCCATGGTCCGCACAGATAAACATTTGCCCGCCGACCTCCAGCAACGCCTTCATCACCCTGCCGATGCAGGCATCGACCGCCTCGACAGCCTTCACAGCCGCCTCCATGATTCCGGTATGCCCTACCATATCAGAGTTGGCGTAGTTTACAATAATCAAGTCATATTCCTTCGACAAAAGCGCGCGTACAAGCCCGTCTGTCACACCGGCCGCGCTCATCTCCGGCTGCAAATCATATGTCGCTACCTTCGGCGAAGGCACAAGCCATCTGTCCTCGTTTGGATTCGGCTCCTCCACGCCGCCGTTAAAGAAAAACGTCACATGGGCGTATTTCTCCGTTTCTGCCGTCCTGAGCTGTTTCAGCCCAAGGGACGAAATATATTCCCCAAGCGTATTTGTCAGCCGCTGGGGCTTAAACGCAACCGTTTTATTGGGTATCGTCACATCATATTCTGTAAAACAAATGGTCTTCAAATCCTGTACAGTCTTTTCCCGTACAAAACCGTCAAAATCCGGGTCGCAGAGGCTCCGCGTAATTTCCCTTGCCCTGTCAGGACGGAAATTGAAGCAGACCACAGCGTCATGGTCGTTGATTTTGCCCAACGCCATGCCGTCTTCGTCCACAATCACAGTCGGCAGTACAAATTCATCTGTCACGCCTTTTTCATAAGATGCGTGGACGGCGCTGACAGCATCTTTTGCCGTTGTCCCGCGTCCCAGCGTCATTGCGTTATATGCCTCCTGCACGCGTTCCCAGCGTTTGTCACGGTCCATTGCATAATAGCGTCCCGCAACCGTCGCAATTTTCCCAACACCGGTTTCCCGTAGCTTTTCCTCCAGCTGTGCTGTATAATCTGCGCCGGAAGAAGGCGGCGTATCCCTGCCGTCCAGGAACACATGGACAAAAACCTTTTCCAGCCCCGCGCGTTTCGCCAGCCGCAGGAGGGCATACAGGTGGGTATTATGGCTGTGTACGCCGCCATCGGAAAGCAGGCCGCAGAAATGCAGTGCGGAATTATTTTTCCTGCAATGCTCCACAGCCGCCAGAAGTTCCGGGTTTTCGTAGAAATCCCCGTCCTCGATGGCTTTCGTAATGCGGGTCAGTTCCTGATAAACAATGCGCCCCGCGCCGATATTCAGATGGCCGACTTCAGAATTGCCCATCTGGCCTTCCGGCAGGCCGACAGCGCGGCCGCTGGCATAGCCTTTTACACTGGGGTATTTTTTCAGTATCCCGTCCAGCACAGGGGTATCCGCCTGTTTAATCGCATTGCCGTCCGTTTTATCATTGATGCCGAAGCCGTCCAATATCATCAAAACTGTCGTTTTCTTTTCCATTTCTGGCCTCCTTAAAATCCTTGAGGGTTTCACCCTCAAACTCCCACAAGGGAGTTCCTCCCTTGACCCATTTGCCATAGCATTTCATGCGGTGGAACACATACAAGGAAGTTTCAAATTTTATCTTCGGAAAACGTAGTTTTCCGCAATAAAGTTCTTTGCCCCGCTTTCTCCGAAAGAAAGCGGGCGGGGTATGGGGCAGCGCCCCATAGCTTTTCAAGGGACAGCGTCCCTTGCGGGGGAATTGGGGGCAGAGCCCCCAGGGTCTTAATAATGCACAATGCTCACAAATTCCTCTTTCAGACTTGCGCCGCCAACCAGCCCGCCGTCAATATCCGCCATTGCAAACAGTTCCGCCGCATTTTTCGCGTTCACGCTGCCGCCATACTGTATCCGCATCTGTTCCGCCGTTTCCTGCCCGTACATCTCCGCCAGCACCTCGCGGATAGCATGGCAGACCTCCTGCGCCTGTTCCGAAGTCGCCGTCTTGCCCGTACCGATTGCCCAAATCGGCTCATATGCTACAACAACCTTTGCCGCATCTGCCGCAGAAACGCCCAAAAGCCCGCATTTCACCTGCATACGTACCCATTCAATCGTAATGCCGGCTTCACGCTGTTCCAGAGTTTCCCCACAGCACATGATAGGCACAAGCCCTGCCGCCAGAGCTTTTTTTACCTTTTTATTTACCGTTTCGTCTGTTTCGCCGAAATACTGCCGCCGCTCGGAATGTCCCAAAACTACATACTCCACGCCCATTTCCTTCAACATAGGCGCAGAAACTTCTCCGGTAAACGCGCCGCTGTCCTCGAAATGCATATTCTCGGCGCCAACGCCGATGCCGCTGCCTTTCAATTCCTCTAAAACAGAATACAAATCCACAAAAGGCACGCAGAAAACGACTTCTGCCTCATTGGACGCAGCTTTCTCCTTTATCATGCTGCAAAACTCCGCTGCTTCCTTCGGCGTTTTATTCATTTTCCAGTTTCCGGCAATGATTTTCTTCCTCATGTTTCCCCATCCTTCCTTATTTATCGTCAACTGCCGCTACACCGGGCAGTTCCTTTCCTTCCAAAAATTCCAAAGATGCGCCGCCGCCCGTAGAAATATGGGACATCTTTTCGCCATAACCCATCTGGTTGACTGCCGCCGCAGAATCGCCGCCGCCGATAATCGTTGTCGCATCGATTGCCGCCATTGCTTCCGCAACCGCCTTTGTGCCGCCCGCGAAATTCTCAAATTCAAATACGCCCATCGGCCCGTTCCAAACGACCGTTTTCGCGCCCTTAATTGCGTCCGCAAACAGTTCCCGCGTCTTTTCGCCAATATCCAGACCCATCCAGTCGTCAGGGATTTCACCCGCCGGTACAGTCTTATATTCCGTATCATTCTTAAATTCCTTCGCGATTACTGTATCCACAGGCGTCAGGAAACGCACGCCCTTCTCTTTTGCCTGCTTCATCATATCCAGCGCGTAAGGGATTTTATCCTCTTCCAACAGGGACGTACCGATTTTGCCGCCCTCTGCCGCGGAAAATGTATACGCCATACCACCGCCGATGATGAGCGTATCCACCTTTTCCAGCAGGTTACGGATTACATTGATTTTATCAGAAACCTTCGAGCCGCCCAGAATAGCTACAAACGGACGTTCCGGATTATTTACAGCATTGCCGAGGAACGCGATTTCCTTTTCCATCAGATAGCCGACCGCAGATTCCTGCACAAACGCCGTTACGCCGACTGTGGAGCAATGCGCGCGGTGGCTGCTGCCGAACGCGTCATTGACAAAAATATCCGCCAGAGAAGCCAGTTCCCTGCTGAAATTTTCTTCGTTTTTCGTTTCTTCCTTGCGGTAGCGTGTGTTTTCCAGCAGCACAACGTCGCCGTCCTGCATTTTTGCCACAGCCGCCTTAGCGTTTTCGCCTACGACTGTATCGTCCTTTGCGAAAACAACGTCTTTCCCCAAAAGTTCGGAAAGCCGTTTCGCAACAGGCGCAAGTGACAGTTCGGGCTTCGGTTCGCCCTTCGGCTTGCCCATATGGGAGCAGAGGATAACCTTCGCGCCATCGCCCACCAGCTTCTGAATGGTCGGCAGTGCTGCCGTAATTCTGTTTTCGTCTGTGATTACACCGTCCTGCAAAGGTACGTTAAAATCGCACCGGAGCAGCACCCGTTTCCCTTTCACCTGCAAATCGTCTACTGTCTTTTTATTCAGCATCTGCAATTCTCCTTCCTTAATTAGAACCGTAAGACCTTGGGGTACTGCCTCCCGCCTCCATGAAAACCGCGGGACGCTGTCCCACACCCTGCAAGGACTTTTCTTCGCTCCGCTTCGGCCGGCGCATAACGAGTGTCCACTGGACACTCTGCGCCCCTTGACCCATTTGCCATCGCATTCCATGCGATGGAGGGCGGGTTTTCCCCCTAGTTTCTTCCATTCAGGAAACAAAATTTCCGCAGTAAATTTTAGGGGTAAGGGCTGAAAGCCCTTGCGGGGTTTGGGGCAAAGCCCCAGGGTCTTAATCTTCTTTTTATTTCCCTGCCAAACGCAGCATCTCCAGCGCGGCGCCCTCGTCCGTCACAAAAATCCCGCTCGAAATACTGTGGCTGACCGCCATCAGGCTCTCCGCCTTCCGCCTTCCGCCCGCCATCACAATGACGCATTCGGCATTTTGAATCTCATTGAAATCAATGCCAATGGAACAGGTTTCATAAACAATATTCCCTTTTGCATCGAAATAATAACCGCAGGCCTCCGCAATCGCACCGTCCCGCTGCAGCTGTCCGCAAATCCCCGCGTCCAGCCGCCGCCGCTCGGCCATTTCCAGCGCGTTGCCCACGCCCAGAAGCAGAATATCTGCCTGTTTCATTTCCTCTATCGTTTCCGCAACCTCCGGGTCCTGCTTCATTTCTTCCAGCACATGTGCGCTCAGGTTATCCGGCAGATGCAGCATACGGTAATCCGAAAGCAGTTTTTCCGCCAGCTTTGCCGCCAGCGTATCCGCCTGCAATTCCAGTTTCCGCCCGACACTGCCCCGCGCCGGCAGCACCATACGCGCCATCTGGGAAGTCATTTCCGGCACAGCCTGTACCAGCTCTGCCATTGTTGATCCGCCCGTAATCGCAATTCTTCGTTCCTCCGCCGCATTTTCCAGCAGAGCCTTTGCCGCAAGCTGACCCATTTCTTTTTTCGCCCGCTCGCTGTCATCACTGTCGCCCTGCGCGATATACACCTTTCTCGCGCCCAGCACGCTCTCCAGACGTTCTTCCAGTACAGAAAGCCCTGTCAGCGCTGAAAATATTTCTTCCAGTCCCCGCAGAACCTCCGTTCCAGCTTCCGTCAGGCTCATGCCGATTTTCGACACCTTCACCAGCTCCTGCGCGCTGAGCCGTTCAATCTCGCTGCGCACTGTCCGCTCCGTCATTCCGAGGGAACAGACCACCAGCCGCCGTCCGCAGGGCTGCAGGAGCCGTATTGTTTTCAATACCCGGTAGCGTTTGATAAATTCCTCCGTCAAATCCGGTGCAATTTTCTTCAGTAGCTGCAATTTTCGTTCCACTTGTTACCCACCTATTCTGGCTGTATTTTGTCCCTATTATGCGCTTTTTGTCCCATTAACGGTAAAAAAAGATATTCAGTCACAACGTTTGGCTGAAGAAAACAATACGCTTTCTTCAGTCAAACTACCTTATGGGACGCGGACCCCGCCGCGCCCCTTTTTCTCCTCTGCCGCAAATTAAACCTGTTCTACTTTTACGGAATCATCTACATCGCTGTCTGTGCAGCAGCATTCGCCGTTATCCTCGCAGAATTCGTCCTCCATATCGTCCCAGTCATAATCCCAGTCTTCATCGAAATCATCGTCCATGCGTGTTTTCAACAGATACACCACGCCTGCCGTAACCGCAATCAGGACTGCCGCAACAATCGCAATAACCGCAAACAGTGTCTTTTTGTCTGTTTCGTCTTTCAGCACAACAATACGTTCCTTCAGGTCGTCAAACCCAGGTCTTACTTCAAAACATTTTTTCATATCCGCATCTCTCCTTAAAAATTTATGGTTTGCTGTTCCTCTCGCCAAATTTTCTGCGCAGGAACTCTTTGTTTTTGCGCATTTCGCTATATTCATAGTATGCCTTTTTCAAAATCTGGCGTTCATCGTTGAATTTCAGCAGATGATAGGCCTCATGGAATTTATAAAACCCGGCATCCGCAAAGTATTCCTCGCTCTGAGGTTTGCAGTAAAAGGAATTCGCGCTCATCAAATACCAGTGCACCGTTTTGCTGACGGTATCTTCACTTCCCTTAAAGGTATACTGCGTCTTTCCAACGTATTTGATAATCTCACCCGTCGCGCCGGATTCCTCTTTTACTTCGCGCAAAGCCGTCTGCCGGTAGGTTTCATTTTCCTCTACCGTACCCTTGGGCAGTACCCAGCCCATATATCTGCCGTTCTGGTTCTTATACAGCAGAAGGATCTTCCACTTGTATATCACGACGCCGCCGCAGCTCACTGCTTCTATCATCGCATTCCCTCCGCCTGTTCCATTTTCTTCATTTTTCTGCATTGTTATTAGTATACCGCTTTTTGAAATTTATTTCAAGTCTTTTGCCATTTTGCACTGCCTATTTTTGTAAGCGGACGTTCCGGACTTTCCCGCCTGAAATACAGTGTTCCCTTTTCCCCCAAAAACTGCTCATTTAAACACAAATATATTTCAAAAACAAAAAAGCCCCGTTTCTCGGGGCTAATCAGAAGCGGATGACGGGAATCGAACCCGCCTCTAAAGCTTGGGAAGCTTTCATTCTACCAATGAACTACATCCGCATACCGTTGGTTTTACCTTTTTTATTATACCAGAAAATCCTGAACTGTAAAGAGTTTTTTCAAATAATTTTCCATACGCGGAACGTACTGCCGGAGTCTGCTCTCAGACAGCCTCCGGTTTCACCGCGTCATCGTTTCGCCCCGCGCCTCATATTCTTCCCGCACTTCCTCCGTATAGCGCAGGGTAACAAAAGGAAGCGGGTCAAGCAGCATGCCGTCCTTCCAAACGCTGTAATGCAGGTGCGGGCCGGTGGAAAGCCCCGTATTGCCGGAACGCGCAACAGCCTGTCCCTGCCGGATTTCTTCCCCTTTTTTCACCAGAGTCTCCGAAAGGTGGGCATACATTATGTCGTACCCGTCTGTTGTGCGGAATTTCACCAGCCTGCCCAGCGTTGCCGATGTGCGCGTTTCCGTCACCACGCCGCTTTTCACCGCCGCGACCTCTGTCCCTTCCGCAACGGCAATGTCCAGCCCGTCATGCAGTTCCTCCCGTTCCAGTACGGGATTTTGCCGCGTGCCGCAGGAGGACGTGATGATTCCCTGCAAAGGATCAATCCAGCTTTCCGTTTTCTTTTCCCAGTTCAGCCCTGCCCACGTGGCAATACTAGGGAGATTCCCCCGTATCAGGCAGGAACACTTTCTTTTCCTCATCTGGAGGCTCCGGCGTTTCCTCCTCTCGGAAGGCAGGAAGAGCCTCCTTTTTTTCCTCCCAGATCTGCGCCGCCTTTTCCCGCAGACCGGCGATGCGCTCCGCCGAAACCTGTGCCGCAATCGTTTCCCTTACCTTTTCACAAAATGCCTCGGAGCTTTCCGTCTGAAATACAGAAACCACAAAGCAGGAGCCTACCAAAACTGCCGTTACATATGCGCGAAAGGCAAACAGCCCCGCCGCCGGACCGGGCTGCTGTCTGCCCTGCATACGCCGCTGCCGTTCTATCCTGCGTTTCCTTCTCTCCCGCTCCGTCATGTGTACCCCTCCTGATTTCGCTGTATTTCCAAGTACCGTTCCAGTATCTTATCTGCTTTGGCGCAGCATTCCAAGCCGCCCCAAACGCTCCCTCCCATTTCACCGCTTTGCCTGTTCCAGCCCCGCCGCCACAGCGTCCAGCACAAGCTGTGAGGAATGCGCGTTCTGCGGAGAAACCTCAATCGTCAGGGACTGATTTTTTGTTACCTCCCTGCTGACTTCCTCAACGGCTGTTTCCAGCAGCGGATAAAACACAGCCACAGAATCGCTCTGCTCGGAAAGCGCGATACCGGCAATTTTACCGTCCTCGACCGTCACCGCGACCGCTGCCGTTTCGCCGCCCAGTTCCATATCCGCATAATATGTACCGTCCCTGTATGCACTGTCCCCGCTGTCGTCCCCCAGGTGCAGGAAAAAATAAATCAGCCCTGCCAATATCACAACACCCAGCACAGCAAACACCGCCGTTTTTACCAGTTCTTTCATTTTGACCACCACAAATTTCGTGCCGCTCACATCTTTCCCTCCCGAAATAGCTTCTTATCCATACCATATGACGCAGCACGCCTGTTTATGCAGACATTCTCCTTGCAAAACAGCCCCCCTTCCGGTATCATGGAAGAAAACAAACGGAAAGAAGGGTCGGCATGGGACTGCGTTTTATCACAGGCAGGGCGGGTTCTGGAAAAACCACACGCTGCATGGAAGAAATTATTGAAAAAGGGAAGACGGGCGGCAGGCAGGTGCTGATTGTACCAGAGCAGTTCACTTCCCAGACAGAACGTGATTTCATCGAAGCCTGCGGGCGGGGCGCAATCCTCTCCGCCGAAGTTCTCAGCTTCGGACGGCTGGCGCACAGGGTCTTTTCCAAAACAGGCGTGGGTGCACGCGTTCCTCTCGATGAAATCGGCAAATCTATGGCACTGCAAAAAATATTATTGCAGGAAAAAAAGAATATCGTTTATTTCCAAAATGTGATGGATAAGCCCGGCTTTGTGGAGCAGCTCGGTCTGACGCTGACGGAATTTTTCCAATACCAGATTACACCGGAGCAGACAGAAACACTTTCGCAAAACGAAGGGCTGACCGCCGCCGCAAGGGAAAAGCTGGCGGATTTGAGTCTGATTTTCCGCGCTTATATTGACTTCCTGAAAAAAGATTATATTTCCGGCGATGAAATGCTGGGGCTTCTGGCGGAGCGGCTGGATAAAAACGCAGGCTTCGCGCAAACGGAATTTTGGCTGGACGGTTTCTATGGCTTTACGCCGCAGGAATTTGGCGTTATCCGCCGTCTGCTTCTGCTTTCCCCACAGGTAACAATTACCCTGCCGATGGACCGCAATACATTTTATGGCGCATTTCTGCCTCCCTCCGCACCGTTTTACGGTTCATGGCGGGCAAAGCAGAAGCTGATGGAACTGGCACAGGAGCTGGGCGTGGAATGTCCGCCGCCTGTCATTCTGGAAGAAAACCATCGCGCGGAAACTGCCGCCCTGCGGGAATTGGAGCGGAATTATTTTTATGCCTTTTTCAAAAAATGCGCCATTGCCGAAAGCGTCCATATCGCCGCCTGCCCCACAATACAGGACGAAATCCGCTTTGCCGCCGGCAAAATCCTCCGGCTGGCGCGGGAGGACAGCTGCCGTTTCCGGGATATGGCAATCGTAACAAACGCAATGGAAACCTATGAAAACAGTTTCCGCAGTATTTTAGAGGAATATCGTATTCCCTGCTTTTTGGACTCCCGACGGAATACAGCGGCTCACCCGCTTATCGTCCTCCTTTCCTCCCTGCTGGATATTCTTGTGTATGATTTCAAGTACGAAGCCGTATTCTCCTATCTGAAATCAGGGCTTGCGCCGCTGACGATGGAAGAAACCGACCTGCTGGAAAACTATGTCCTTGCTTATGGGATACGGGGATACAAATGGAAAAAGGAAACATGGGAATATGGTCTGAGCCGCGAAGGCGCAGAAACGCTGGAACAGATACAGGCGTTAAAAGAGCGGGTGATGAAGCCGTTCGCGCCCTTTCTCGCGCTCTCCAAAACAAAAAAATATCCCTTTCGGGAATTTCTCACCCTTCTGCGGGAGCATCTGGAAACGCTGCACGCCGCGGAACAGCTGGAGACATGGGCGGAGGAGGCTGCCGCCGCCGGAAACCTCAACCGCGCCGGAGAATACCGCCAGATATGGCAGCTTGTGATGGACGTGCTGCAAAAGGCGGAGAAAATCCTCGGGGAAGAACGCCTGACGCTGGCAGAAGCGGCCGCCATTCTGGAAGCAGGTTTGGAGCAGTGTACAATGGGCATGATACCGCCTACGGTAGACTGCCTGCTCATTGGGGATATTGAGCGAAGCCGTCTGCCGGAAATCAAGCATCTGTTTGTGCTTGGCGTAAACGAAGGCATATTGCCTGCCCCCGCCCTGCCGCATGGCATTTTTACTGAAAACGAGCGCGACCTGCTTTCCCTGAACGGCATGGAGCTTGCCGACGGCGGGCGCATGAAAATATTTGAAGAACAATTTCTGATATACCTTGGGCTGACAAAACCCTCCCGCGGGCTTTGGCTGACCTACGCCGCAGGGGACAGCGAAGGGCACGCAATGTCTCCTTCCTCCCTGATTGACCGCCTGTGCCGTATGGACGATACACTCGCCCCGTCTGTACAGGAATCGGCCGCATTCCTTCCGGGTGAAACTGCGCCGGAAGCCGCGTTCCATCTTCTGGGAGCGGAAATGCGTGCCCATACCGCAGAAACGCCCATGCCCCCGCTCTGGCAGGACGTTTACAGCTTTTTCGACAGCCGGCCGGAATGGAGCCCGCGCCTGAAACTTCTGCGGGAAGGTCTGGGCAGAAGCGGCAGAAAAGAAAGTCTTTCGCCCAAAACCGCCCGCGCGCTTTACGGCAAAAATATTCTTTCCAGCGTTTCCCGTCTGGAACGCTTCGCGGGCTGCCCGTTTTCCTTTTTTGCAGAATACGGACTGCGGGCAAAGGAACGCCAGCTTTACCTGCTTCACACGCCGGATTTGGGGCTTCTGTTCCATGAAGTGCTGGAACGATTTTCCCAAAAGCTGGAAACGGACGGCGTTCTCTGGACGGATTTAACAAAGGAGCAGACGGAAACCCTGATTCATCAGGCTGTGGACGAGGCCGCGCCCCATCTTGGAAATGAAATCCTTTTGGACAGCGCGGCAAACCGCTATCTGATTCGGCGGCTGAAACGCATTTCCGCCCGCTCCGCATGGGCACTCGTGCGCCATTTGCAGGACGGGGCGTTTGTCCCTGCCGGTTATGAAGTCGGCTTCGGTCTGCATGACGCCCTGCCGCCTATCGTAATTGAACTTGCTGACGGCGGCAGCCTGATACTCAGCGGAAAAATCGACCGCGTGGACCTGATGGACGCGGCTGGTACGCGGTATGTGAAAATTATCGACTATAAATCAGGCAGCAAAACATTCAGTTTTCAGGAAATTTACTACGGCTTGCAGCTTCAGCTTTTGATTTATCTGGACGCATATTTGAAATATTTTGAAAAAACAGGAGAAGGTCCTCTGAAACCCGGCGGCGTGTTCTATTTCCGCATTGCTGACCGGCTTCTGACACTGGATTCCGAACTTTCCGCCGAGGAAATCGAGCAAAAGCTCTATGAAGAAATGAAAATGTCCGGACTTCTGCTGGAAGATGACGCGCTGATACGCGGGCTTGACAGCAATCTGGAAAACAGCAGGAAATCGCATATTGTACCAATGGGATATACAAAAACAGGCATTTCCGCAGCCTCCAACGTTGCCACAGAAGAACAGTATGCCGCCCTGCTGGCGTTTGTTTCCGAACGGGCGCGGGCATTGGGTGAAAGCATGAAAAACGGCGCAATCTCCCCCATGCCGACACGCAGTCAGGGGCGGACGCCCTGCCAATACTGCCAGTTCCGCCCTGTCTGTCGGTATGATTATGAAGAACTTCCGCGCTGGCGGGATATGAAAAATATGGCAAAGCAGGAATTTTGGGAACGGATTCAATCCGGAAATTGGGAATAAAAAACAGCAATGCAAAAAGGAAGGAAAACCTGAGTTCCCTTCCTTTTTATATTTTTATTTTTCAGGAATAATTTCCAGCCAGTAATTATCGGGGTCATGAATGAAATAAATGCCCATTTCCGGATTTTCAAAACAGATGCAGCCCATCTGTTTATGCTTTTCGTGCGCGGCTTCATAATCGTCTGTAAGGAATGCAAGGTGAAATTCATTTTCACCAAGGCTGTAAGGCGTTTCCCTGTCGCGCAGCCATGTCAGTTCCAGCGTAAAACCAGATTTCCCATCGCCCAGGTAAACCAGTTTCCAGCTCCCGTCGGGAGCCTCCTTCCGGCGCACCTCTTTCAGTCCTAATGCTTCCGCATAAAAAGCCATACTTTTTTCCAGATCCAGAACATTGTAATTATAGTGGTTGAATGAAAATGTCATAGCAGTCTCCTTTTCTCAATGATGGTGATGGTCGTGGTCATGATGATGATGCTCATGCCCACAGCCGCAGTCATGGTGATGGTGTCCGTGCATATCTCCAAATTCGCCCTCGTCCACATCGGTAATGGAATGGTAGCCGCTGATTTCAAACGCCGCGCCGACCTTATCCACAATCAACGCTTTCTGCTCCTCCGTTATACAGGTATCAACCGCCTCCATCAGCCGCTCAATGGTTTCCTCCGCAGTATAATTCGTTGGCAGAGAACCCAGCAGGTTCTGCATAAATATCCTCCGCGTCTGTACAGGCAGGGTGTCCAGACTGTTCCGTATTTTCGTCAGGAAAGCCTGAATCAATACTTTTCGCTCCCCCTCCTCCACAGGCGTCAGCCCGTCAGGCAGGCTGGGCGTAAAGACAGCGTCCTCCAATTCGGCAAAATAACAGCTGCGGATAAAATCCTCTGTCAAAAGCAGCTTTGTCGTTTCCTCAGAGAATCCCTCGAAGGAACCGGCTTTTTGCAGCAGTTCATATTCCTCTCTGCCGATGGCATTCGCTTTGTCTATCACAGGCTCCACCGCAATCTCCAGCTGTTCCATGAGGGTATCCAGATATGCCGCCTTTTCGGTCAGGGTCAGTTCATCCCGCAGAAATTCACAGACAGTATGATAAAGGTCGGCATAGGCCGCGCTGTCCTCCGTCAGTTCTCCGAAGCTGTATGTCAGATAGAACAGCAGAAGCAGGGAATTGATATCATGGAAAATGCAGGAAAAATATTCCTCCATTTCGCGCATTTTATCCAGAAAATCCGCCAGCTCCTGATACAGTTCAGCCAGTTCGTCATCAGAAAGGTTATGCGGCAGCGCCATGCGCTTCTGTCCAATCCATTGGGCGACTTCCGGAAAATATTCCCCGTAATCCGGATTTTCCTGCGGCGCACAGAAGGAAAGAAACGCGCGGAAAGCCTCCTCCATGGCCTCTCTGCTTTCCTCGGCAAAAGCATTTTCCAATATGCCCTGGATTTCCTCATAATACCGCTCCCGCGCCATGCGCAAAGGCGTACATTTCAGCAGCTGCCCAATTGCCGCCGCCTTTTTTTCAGGGGTTTCCTGTTCTTCAATAAACGCGCGGCAGTCTGCAAAAAACAGCGACCATTCAATCTGTTTTTCCGAGAGGTGTTCCTCTTTATACTTCCGCAGAGATACCTGATCCCTCACAAGCGTAAATATCACGTTCCATTGCGAAAGATAGCTGTAAACGGCTTCATAAATACCTATCAGCTGTGTTTTCAACGCGGCGCAGTCCTCAAACGCCGCCATGCGCGCCTCTGCGCTGCCGTCCAGCAGGTTTTCCAGTTCCAGCAGATATTCCTGCGTTTTCTTTTTGATACGCAAGGCGTCCTCCGGCACTTCATAAGGCAGGCCGGCCGTTCCTTTCTGCGCATCTTCCATGGCGCTCATCAGCGTCAGCAGAAGGCTGCCGACTGCCTGCTGGTAAATATAATCAGCAGAAAGCCTGCTGATTCTTTCTTCCATTGCTTTATTTGTCAAAAGAAAATCTCCTTTCCAATGCGGCCTGACTCAAGAAAACATATTGTTCTTTTTGATTGGTTCTTTAAGCCAAACGCCCGCTGCTCCCATTTTTTCCATTATAGGGGAAAAGCCGGAAAAAAACAAGCATTCAGCAAAAAGGTTTCAGCCGTTAACGCGCATATCAATGGGCCTCTGCATATGACAGGCCTGTCCGGCTCCGTTCTGCCATTCTTTCCCGTTTTCTTATTTTTCTGTCCGCTTTTCTTTTCTGAAATATGGCATATCCTGTGAATATTCTACCTGTACATAGTTCAGAATCATTTTCAGCATCACATCTGCCACCGCAGTGGTAAACTCGCTTTTCTGCGTGGCTATGCCAATCAGCCGGTATGGCGCGCTTTCAATCGGATACACATTGACGTTTCCTTTTACACTTTGCAATACCAGCTCTGGCACAATCGTTATGCCCAGCCCGCTTTCCACCAATGCAATGATTGAACTGTCTTCAATGATGTTATGCGGCATTTCCAGTTCAAGGTTATTTTCCTTTATAAACGCAATGGCGTCAAAATCCGAACCTGTTCCCGGTACAATCACTTCCTGCCCCCTGATTTCATCAATCGTGATATATTCCTTATTCTGCGGCATAAAATCCCTTGGCGTTGCGCAGAGGAGCCTGTCCCTGAGCAGAGGGATTGCAGGAATATCGCGCTTTGTCGGCATGGAAACAAACGCCAGGTCAAGCGTGCCTTCACAAAGCCCCCGCTCCATATCGTCATATCCGCCCTGTATGATGCTTACCCTGACCTCAGGGTATTCCCGCCGCATCTGTCGTATGATGGAAGGCAGCCATGTACTGCAAATACTGTTGATTACGCCAATCCTGATACTTCCGCGTATGATGCCGCTGATACGTTCAATCTCGGCATGCAGCTTCTGGTCCATGGCAAGGACAGCACGGATATGCGGCAGTATTTCCCGCCCATATTCCGTCAGTTCGACTCCCGTCCTGTCCCTTCTCAGCAGAGGAAAGCCAAACTCCTTTTCCAGCTTTGTCAAAGAATGACTCACCGCAGAGGCCGAAAGGTTCATCAGCCCCGCCGCCCGCCGCAGGTTTCCTGTTGTTACGATTAAATCAAAAATCGCGTAATTCCATAATGACATTTTTCCACCGGCTTTCCTCCGCTTTCCTGTTCTTTTCCCGTTTCCGCCATACTGTCAGCCATTTCAGCGTTTCGTGCCAGCACAGCCTTTCCAAAACATATACTTTTTTTATAACAATATCATATTTTTGCCTGATAAAACAGAGATATCTTGAAAATAACGCAAAAACACACCATCGGGAAATCCAGCCGCTCAACAGCCTGTTTCTTAAAACATTCAGAAAGCCCTGCTCTTTCCAAACTCCAAAAGAACAGGGCTTCACCTTTTATCTGTTAAAACTTACAAAACATTCCCGCTGTCAATCCTCAGGACAGACCGCTATACAGCGCGCCGTAAAGCCCGACGCATCTTTTGCCTTGGGGAACCCGCAGAAAATCACGCTGCCCACAGGCGGCACCTCAGAAAGATTCCGCATCAGTTCAATCTGATAACGTCCCTGTTCCAAAATGTATGTTTCGCAGATATAGCCATGCTTTACGGAATCCACGGCCGCATCTGTGTCAGAGGTTTCGTGCCCGACAGCAGTGACGTTCCTCTGCTCTGCAAGGAATTTCAGAGCGTCCAACGCCCAGCCGGGGTAATGTTTATTCCCCTCTGCATCATAGTTGTCCATATCGCTGCGTTTCGACCAGTCACTGCGGAGCGCGACAAATGCATTCTCCGGAATCTGCCCGTACTGGCTTTCCCATTCTCTGATATCCTGTTCCGTTGCGGCATAATCCACATTTTCTGCCACCTTTTGGGAGATATCCACAACACAAAGCGGCAGTATCATTTCCTCCGCCATAATCTCATGCAGGCCCCTTGTTCCCGGCACGAAATGCAGCGGTGCATCAACATGCGTACCATACTGGCTGACCAGCGTAAATTCATGCACGCGGAACCCTGCCGGATAGTCGAACGGCATCGCAACACTCATTGCCGGAAAACCTGACCAATGGGGCGTTTCCGGCGAAACCTCATAGGACAGCTCCACAAACTTACATTCTTTTTTCCACATTTCAAGCATTTCCCACAGATTTATTTTTCCCATTGTATCCCTCCTTTTCTTCCGCGCGTTTCTGTTTTACCGGCCCAGCCTGGAGCAGAACAGTTCGCCCAGCCGCTTCATGCCAATCTCAATTTTTTCCGGCGTAACATTGCCAAAGCTGATGCGCATACAGTTACTGCCTTTCCCGCCGCCTTCCACAAAGAAACCGGCTCCGGCAATATAATGCACCTTCTGCGCATTTGCCTCTTTCAGCAGTTCTTCTGTATCCAGCCCGCCTGGCAGTTCTACCCATGTAAACAGTCCCCCGTCCGGAAATACTTTTTTCGTCCCCTCCGGAAAATATTTGTCAATACATGACATCATCACATCTCTGCGTTCCTTGTGTATCGCGCAGACTTTTTTCAGGTGTTCCGCAAAATACCCGCGGTTAAAAAACTCCGCACAGACCACCTGCGCCAGCGACGAAGTATGTGAATTGGTTGCCGTTTTCGCATCAAACAGCTTCATAATGATTTCCTTTGTGGCATGCACAAACCCCAGCCTGCTGCCCGGAGAAAATATTTTTGAGAAACTGTTGGCATAAACAGTATGTCCCGTTTTATCAAAGGATTTGATGGGCGGCAGAACTTCCCCGCTGTAGCGCAGTTCCTGATAAGGGTCATCTTCCAGAATGATTACGTCATACTGGCTGCCCAGCTGTGCCAGCCGTTCCCTGCGGTCGGCAGGCAGGGTTTTGCCCGTAGGGTTCTGGAAAGTTGGAATGACATATACAAATTTCGGGTGATATCCCTTTATCTTTTTCTCTACGTCCTCCGGCACCATACCGAATTCATCACATTCTACAGCAATACACTTCGCCTGAAACATTTCAAAAATCTCCACACAGTGTACAAACGTCGGAGACTCCACCAGAATAACATCGCCAGGATTGATATAAACCTGGCAGAGCAGATTCATCGTTTCCAAACCACCATTTACAATCAGTATTTCATCAATATCAGCGTCCACACCCTTTGGCTTCAACAGCTGGTTCACAACTGCTTCCCGCAGATCCTTCACGCCCAGCACCGTACCATATTGAAGTACCTCCACGCCGCGTTTATCCCTTGCGATTACCTCGGTGCAAATTTTCTGAACCTGTTCAATCGGCAGTCCCTCATGCGCCGGCGCACCGCCGCCGAAGGAGATTGTTTCCGGATCGGACATTGCATTAAACAGTTTTCGGATAATCACAGCTGTTTTTTCCATATCCTGCATTCTTTGTGCAAATTCTGGCATTGTGCTCCCTCCTTAATCCTTAAAATATTGCTCCATTTCTGCGAAGAGCTTATCAAATTCCCCTTTGTCGCCGGAAATTTTATATTTATGTTCCGGTCCGGGGAATACGCCTTCTTTTACGTCCTTAATATAATCCTCCATACCCTTTGTCGCTACCTCAGCAATGCTTGCATATTTTTTCACGAACTTCGGCGTAAAGTTTTTATACATTCCAAGGGAATCTGCCGCAAGAATGACCTGCCCATCGCACTCAACGCCCGCACCAATGCCGTAAACGGGAATCGGCAGCATTTTATGCACATACGCACAGACTTCTTCCGGCACCCCTTCCAAAAGGAGCGTCCGCGCCCCCGCCTTATAAACGGCAATAGCGTCCTCAATAACTGCCCTTGCGCTGTCTGTTGTTCTGCCCTGCGCCTTGAAGCCGCCCATAGAAGCCGAACTTTGCGGCGTCAGCCCGATATGTCCGAATACAACCATGCCAGCCTCTGTAATCGCCTTGATTTTATCCGCTACGGCCACACCGCCCTCCAGTTTCACAGCGTCTACATCTGCCTCCTTGTAGAATCGTACCGCGTTACGCACTGCGTCCTCTGTGCTTGCATGGTACGCACCAAACGGCAGGTCGCCAATCAGGTAGGTGTTCGGCGCGCCCCGGCGCACGCCCTGACAGTGCGCAATGCTCATGTCCATTGTAACCGGCACAGTCCCGTTATGCCCGTAAACAATCATGCCCATAGAGTCCCCGCAAAGAATCATATCCATGCCGGCCTCCTCCGCATAAGAAGCGTAGCAGCTGTCGTACAGTACAATCCAAACCGCCTTTTCTCCGTTTTCTTTCATTTTATAAAGGTCTAAAATTGATTTTTTCTTTGTCATATCCAAAACTCCCTTCCGCTCCTGCCGTCAAAATTTCGTCCTGTCGTTTATTGATACAACCATCATAACCCCAATACACTTTTTCTGTAAAATGAATAATATTGCACATATCGATTTGTTTTTTTCAACAAATTCCCGATTCCAATACGCGCCCTTCTCTTTCTATTTCATGGCAGAAATGGCTTTATTTCTTTTTCCGTTTTAATTTTGTGCATATTGGTTCATGCTAAGTTGAATTTTGTGATACAAATTGAATTTTTTTGTATCTTTTCCCTCTGTATTTTCTGGCTTTGCATAATGGATTTTCAT
>CAMQRG010000008.1 GCA_947036475.1 uncultured Clostridia bacterium | reverse complement strand
TGTCCCCAGCGTGATAACACCGCCGTTCTCTGTTTCCCTCTGGATTTTGAAAACGCTTATATGGTGGGCACACAGACACCAGCAGAGCCGGACAATGGCGGGACTGGCAGCAACGCAAATCAGGGGATAACTGGCGGTGTGCAGAAGCCGGAAAGCGGCGGCACTGCCAATGACGCTGTTTCCAATGGAACGCCGACGAAGCCAGCCGGAAATAACATCAAAGTCACATATGGCGGCGATTACGGCATTGGCGAGGAAATCCCGAATTATCCGCTGAACAGCATTGTAATCAAGAAAACAGACGCGAATACGTCTGAACTGCTTGCGGGCGCGGCATTTGAAGTGCGGAAAGTCAGCGAGGACATTTCCGGCAATTCCGGCACGATTATCGGCAGATATACCACCGACAAATCCGGCATTATCGTAATCACAGGGCTTGAAGCCGGAGCGTACATCATTGAGGAAGTCAACCCGCCGACAAATTACCTGCTCTCTGAAAACAGCCAGCAGCAGGCATGGCTCAAAGCAGACGGGACTTCCGTTGTTGAGGTTGTATTTGCAAACTATCCGTATGGCTCTATCCTGATAACAAAGGTAGACGCAGAAACAAACAAGCCGCTTGCGGGCGCACGCTTCAAAGTCACAACAGGTGACGGAACAGCGGCGGGAAACAGCAACGGGGAATTTGTCACGAACACAAACGGTGAAATCCTCGTTCCCAATCTGAAACCCGGCAGTTATGTTGTGACGGAACTGGAAGCCCCGGCAGGATACGTCAGGGACACCATTCCGCAGACCATCGAAGTCGGCACAGACGGAGGGACGTATAAAGTCAGCTTCAAAAACCAGCCGATCGGCAGTCTTGTCATTCTGAAAAAGGACGCTGACAGCCGCGAACCGCTGGCAGGAGCACAGTTCAAGGTGACAACATCAAAAGGCGAAGTTGTTGGGACAACAAACGGGCTGTTTACGACCGACAGCAACGGCAGCATTACCATCGCGGGGCTGGAAAAAGGCAGCTACATCATTGAAGAAGTGAAAGCCCCCGATGGTTATGTGCTAGAGGAGCAGTCATGTGCAATAGCGATTGATTACGGCAAAACCTACACAGTCGAGTTTACCAACAAAAAAATGACGTCCCTCGTCATTAAAAAGGTGGACGATGTGACAGGCGCGCCGCTCGTTGGTGCGAAATTCTTCGTGGAGAAGCAGAACGGGGAACATGTCGGAGAATACACAACGGACAAGACCGGAACAATCCTGATCCCGAAACTTGACCCTGACTGGTACGTTATCCGCGAAACAGCGGCGCCGGAGGGCTACATTCTGGACGAAACGCCTAAAACGGTCGAGGTGAAAACCAACGTGCCGACAACGGTAACATTCAGCAACAAGCCGCTTTCAGGCATCAAAATCATCAAAACCGATTCCGAAACGAAAGCCCCTTTGCAGGGCGTAACCTTTGCCGTTGCAAAAATGAACGGCGAAAAAATCGGCAATTTCAAAACGGACAAAGACGGCATGGTTTACATCTCTAACCTTGCAGACGGTTATTACACTATCGCGGAAACCGAAGGGCTTGAGGGCTACCACTGGGACAAAGAGCCGAAAACGGTTGAAGTAAAATCCGGCAAACAGACCATTCTTGAGGTGGAAAACACGCCTGCATCTTCCCTGCTGATTGTCAAGACGGACATGGAAACCGGAAAGCCTCTGGAGGGTGTTTCGTTTGACATCGCAAGGCAGAACGGTGAAAAAATCGGCACGTTTACAACGGACAAAAACGGCAGAATCGTTGTTGACCTGCCGGAAGGGAATTACACAGTCGTGGAAACTGCCGCGAAGGAATCCTACGAACTGGATTCCAAGGTTTATGATGTGACAATCAAGGCAGGCAAGCAGGAGGTTCTGCGCGTGCAGAACAAGGCGCTGAGCGGGCTGCGGCTGAAAAAGATTGACGCGGTGACGGGCGAACCTATTTATAATGTAGAATTTATGGTTTTTGACAAAAATAACAAGGTCGTTGGGACGTTCTACACGGATAACCGTGGTATGATTGATTTTTCTTCCGTCCTGACCGAAGGACGCTATACCATTCGCGAAACGCGCAATCAGGAGGGTTATTATCCCGACCATACGCCGCGGACGGTGGAATTTGTCGCGGGAAAAGTGACGGAAATCGTCTGGAAGAACCAGCCGCAGGCAGGGCAGATACAGGTGACAAAGCTGTCCGCCGATGACAACGAGGTGAACGGTCTTCCGGCAGGAACACCACTTGCAGGCGCGATTTTCGAGGTATACAACTACAAATCCGGCAACCTTGCAGACCGTTTTATTACGGGCGCGGACGGGCGCGGGGTATCGAAAGCCCTGCCTTTAGGACGTTACATCGTGAAAGAGGTAAAAAGCCCGTCTTATTACCAGCTGAACACGCAGGAAATGGACGTCACAATTGAATTTGCCACCCAGATTATCAAGCTGGAATTTACCAACAAGAGCGCGAACACTGGCGTAAGCATCAAGAAAACGGGCAATGTGGAGGCAATGCCCGGGGACACAATCCGATATGACATACGGACGGTACGCAACACGTCTACCGTTCCCCTGACGGATTTCTTCTGGCGGGACGTGCTGCCGACGGACGCGGTGCGGCTGCGGAAAATTGTGACGGGGACGTACAACCAGTCTGTGAAATACAAAATACTCGCCACGACGAACAAAGGGAAACAGCTGATTATTGCGGACAACCTGAGCGCGACGCAGAACAATGTCATTGACTGTTCCAACGCGAGCCTGGGGCTGTACAGCGATGAGTACGTCACGACGTTTACACTGGTTTTCGGGAATGTCAAAGCGGGCTTTACGTCTGTGGAACAGCCGCAGGTTTATGCAGCAGTGCTGAAGAATCTGCCCGGCGGGTACGAGTTTGCGAACAAGGCGGACATCGGCGGCAAGCACGGGAATGAATGGGTAATCGGCAACTCGACATGGCTGACGACCATCTACCGCACAACCGCGAGCCGTCTGCCAAAGACAGGATATTAAACTTTAGAACCTTGGAGGCTCTGCCTCCAAACCTCCGCAAGCCCTTTGAAAAGGGCTTGACCCTAAACTTTATTTCCACCGCGCAACTGCGCGGTGGGTAACGGGTCAAGGGCTGAAAGCCCTTGCGGGGAGGTGGGGCAGAGCCCCACGGTCTTACAGGAGGTGAAGGAATGCAGCAAAAATATAGGATAGCAATGGTCGCAGCGGCAGCAATGCTCTGCTTCCGCCCAGCGGCTTACGCGGCGGAACCGCTCAAAAGCTATATGGAACTCAAGGACGGCAGGCATTTGTTCATTAAAACATACGAAGCCGCACCGGACGAAAACCCGTCACAGCTAAAGGAAGAACCCTTTGAACTGGACGGGTTTTCTTATAGCTTCCTGGATATGGAAAAGGACGAAATCATATCCGAGGAAAAGCGCATGGAAACACAGGAAAAAACAACGGAATCCGAAACAAACGACTTGTCCGCCGTACTGGAACAGCTCCCGCTGTCCATTGAGTATAACAAGGACGGGTTTACCGGGAAACTCCTGCTGGACAGTGATTCCGTGTCAACGCAGGTAAAGGGTTACACAACAAAGACGTATACAGTCAAGGACTCTATCATGCTGCGCGGCGTAAGCAATAACGACGTTTCGCTTGTCCCGAAAACGACGGTGAAAAACGGCGTGACGCTGAAGCTGACGGGCGTGAATTGGTCTGTTGGCAGCAGCGCGCCTGTTGATTACGACTCCGTGCCGATGAGCTACAACGGCGTTGCGTCGTATTCCGGCTCGTATACAAAGAAAATCCCTACGGGCTATGTGACGACAGCGGTATATAGCGGCGAGGTGGTCAACCGGACAGTAGACAGCGTTGTATACACGGTTACATATATTGGCGAAAAACTGCCCGTCAACATTTGGGGCGATACAGACGGCGGTATTCCCGCCCTTGCCATTGTGTGGGGCATCGGGCTTGTCCTGCTCCTGAGTGTGGCAGCGTTTTTCCTGTTGTACCCGAATGCGGTTGTATTGATAAAGGAGGAGGATGATTACCGGAAAATTGGCAGGCGGCGGGTGAAGTACGAAAATCCCGTTGTTGACCTGAGCAGGTATGACGTTGCTGGGCAGGAAGTCGCGGTGAAAATCAAACAGCAGGCGGCGAACAGGCTGTTCGGCAGGCAGGTGAAAACGGTCGCGGACGGCGGCTACTGCTTCAAATGCCTGGTTGACCAGAAAGACCGCGATTTCTGGTATGTGGTGAACATTCCGGCGCAGGAAAGCCCTGATGCAGAAAATGAAGATGGAAAAGGAGGAAATCATGATGAAAATTGATGTGGAAATGAAGATGGTTTTTAAGGGAACAGACGCCCCGCTGAAAGCGGTAGCGGTAGTAATACTGGACGATTGCTTTTTGATACACAGCGTAAAAGTGATTGATATTGGCGACGGGCCGTTTATCTCACTGCCCTCCCAGCGCGGCAGGGACGGGAAATGGCGGAGTGTATGCCACCCCACGAACAACGAGTTCCGGAAGGAATTGCAGGAAAAGGTGCTGGAAGCGTATTTTGAGGAATAAGACCGTGGGGCTCTGCCCCACTACCCCTAAAACCGCAGGGCTTCGCCCCGCACCCCACAAGCCCTTTGAAAAGGGCTTGACCCCAAACTTTATTTTCCACCGCGCATTTGCGCGGTGGGTAACGGGTCAAGGGCTGAAAGCCCTTGCAGGGTGTGGGACAGAGTCCCACGGTTTTTTTGAAGCAGTAGTCAAAGGAGGTGTGATTTTTGTTTTATGATGTAGCTGTGAAATGGCGCACGCGAGTGCCGCAGTGGGTGTTTTGCCTTGCGCTCAGCCTTTTCCTGATAGTTTTGTTTGCGGCGGACGTGTATGCCGCTGAAGCCGGCGGCGGGGATATGTGGGCGGTCGGCAAGGAGCTGATCGTCAACCTGTATAACAAGATTGCGGGGATTTCAACGGTGCTGGCAGCGCTGATGTCGGCGGTCGCGGTATTGGGCGCGAAGCTGTCGAATAACCAGCACAAAGTCGACCAGGCATGGGACTGGCTAAAACGCATCTGGATCGCATGGGCGATTATCAACGGCATTGGCGCGTTTATCGCCTATATCCAGCCGTTATTCAACAGCGTGCCAAAGATTGAAGGATTCTAAAAAGATTAAAGACCTTGGGGACGCTGTCCCCAATCCCCTGAAACCGCAGGGCTTTGCCCCGCACCCCACAAGCCCTTTGAAAAGGGCTTGACCCTAAACTTTTCTTTCCGCCGCATTTTATGCGGCGGGTAATGGGTCAAGGGCTGAAAGCCCTTGCAGGGTGTGGGACAGAGTCCCACGGTCTTCGGGGGATTGGGGCAGTGCCCCAAGGTCTTAGAAAGGAGGTGTCGAAAATGCTGGAGCTGCTGTTCAAGGGGCTGCTGCAATGGCTGTTCGATATGGTAATCCACATCACCGAATACCTTGCGGATTCCCTTCTGGCGATTTTTACCATGGATCTCGCCTACTTTGAAACCGCCGTCCCAATCACGGGCGATATTTTCAATATCATTACCTGCCTTGGCTGGGCGCTTCTGCTTGGCAATCTTGTGTTCCAGTCCGCAAAAACGATGATGTCAGGGCTGGGCTTCGAGGGTGAAGCACCGCAGTCGCTGTTTGCGCGGACGTTCGTAATGACGTTTTTCCTCGTGTTCTCCCGCCAGGTCTGCGACATTGGCTTAGGCATCACAAAGCGCGTGATGGAACTGCTGGAAACGCCGGAAACCGTACAGGTGCCGGAACTGACGAAAATTACGTTCCATGTGCCGGGCGACGCAGGCTGGCTGCTTGCCATCATTGTGGGCGTGATACTGGTCGTACAGATTATCAAGCTGTTTTTTGAAATCGGCGAGAGATACGTTGTCCTTGCGGTTCTGACGGTATTGTCCCCGCTCGCGTTCGCCATGGGCGGCAGCAAAAGCACAGCGGATATTTTCAAAGGCTGGGTGCGGATGTTCGGGAGCATGTGCCTGATGGTGATTTTGAGCCTGGTTTTCCTGAAATTCATGCTTTCGGCAATGTCTGTCGTTCCGACGGGCGCGGAGGTAATCCCCTGGACGATATTTGTCGTGGCGGTTGCGAAAACGGGCAGGAAGGTTGACGCGATGATCCAGCGCATCGGGCTGAACCCGGCTTCTACGGGCGACCCGTTGGGCGGCATTACCAGAATGCCCGGAATGCTGGCGTACCTTACTGTAAGGAGCGTGGCGCAGAACATCGGAAAATCTGTGTCGGATTCTCACGGCGGCAGCCATAGGGCGAAACGTTCCGGCGGGAACGGTACGCCGCCCCCTGTGCGTCCCGCACCCAGCGGGAACTCCGCTGTACGCAGCTCTGCCGAGTATGAAAACAGCGCACAGTCTGCGGAACGCAGCATCATACAGGGAAATATGCAGGGAAGTCCGCAGGCGGCAGGAAACGGCGGTTCCGCCAGACAGCCCGCAACGCGCCCGCCTATGGGCGCAGCCGCACAGAATATGGAACGGAACACACCGCAGGGAGTGCAGAACCATACGGCTTCCCAAGCAATACAAAACAGCGGAACAAACCGCGTTTCGGAAAACGGTCAAAGCCTCGCTTCCACACAGGCAAGACAGACGGCAGCACCGTCGGCGGCAAGACCCACGGTACGGAGCAGAACTGCGGAAACTGCCGGAAGGGGCGGCATGGGCGGAATGTCTGCCGGGCGGGATTCTCATTCCTACAACAGTACAAATGCCAGTATCGGAACGGCTGGCGTGCAAAATAATCCTTCAGGTGTGCAGAACGGTACGCCCCAAGCCGGCAGAAATACGGCAAATATTCCGTCTGTCCATACGCATACGGCGGACATGAGAAACAATGCGGTACAGCGCAATTCAGAAATATCACCGCACAGCGAAACAGTTTCCGTCCGGCAGAGTGTACTGCCAAACGTCGCGGACAGGAGGACACCAGCGCAGAACGCTGCAACTCCCCGTCCATATACGATGGCAGGAACAGCACAAACAACGCCGCCTGTTGCCAGCAGGAACCCATTCCCGCATAATCCGGCAAATTTAGGGAGGAATGAAGCGCATAACCGCCCTTCCCTTCCTAACGAGCCGGGTATCAATCCGGTATGCAGTGAGGAACCTGCAAACGCACACCCATTTGCACAGGCGGCCGGAAATGCTCCAGCGCGGCAATCCGGACGGGCAGCGGCAAATGTTTTGCATAACGAATCCCGTCCCCAGCTGCGCGTAGCACCCGGAGTGGAAAAACGGTACCCTGCGGCAGTTTCCCATACACAGGCTGGAAACAAGCCTGTTCCGGAAGGAAACCAAGCGTCCCGAAAGGAAGTTACGCGCGGAACATCGGTACAGAGTGTGGAGAGAGCTGGAAATATACGGCGTCCTTCTGATATGCCGCACAACCGGACAAGTGCGGGACAGGCGCAGAACCCGTCTGCAAAACCCGCCCCGCCGCATGGCAGGACAGATGCAGGGGGAAGGCAGGCACAGCAGAATCCATTACCAAAGCCGCCCCCGCCGCGCGGCAGGAACGGCAGGCAGGGAGATGATCGAAAATGAGCCAGAGAACCGGCATGGATGCCGCCATACATACGGCGGTGACTGCAAAAAAGGCGGCGGCAATCGCAAGAGCCGCAGCGGCCGCAGGTGCGAAAGGCGCGGCTTTGCAGGCGGCGAAAGAATACGTCCCCGCATTTGCGAAAGCCGTTTTCTGCCTGCTGATGCTTTCCGTCCTGATCCCGTTCCTGATTGTCGCCGCGATTCCGAATATCTATTTCGGCTTTGACAGCAGTTCTTCCGGCGATATTACGGCAATGAACAGCCAGGCGAGGGCAGTCACGCAATATTATCGGGAGTTTTTGGACTTCGACGAGGCAGAGATCGAAAAGCTAGTGGCAGAGATGTCTGAGGGCTATGACGATGTGCAGATCGAAAAAAATATCGGGAAACAGAACCAGTATTGGTTCATTGCCATTTGTTCCGTCGCATACCAGCAGGATTTATTCTCGATGGACAGGGAAAGCATGAAGGAGCGTTTTTTCAAACGCTTCTTTTTTCATACCACCGAGGAGGAGTATACGCAGGGCGAGGGAGAGAACATCAAAAAGCTGAAACGCCTGAAAATCAATGTCGAGGAAATGGAGCCTGACGCTTTGATGGAGGAGCTTGGCTTCACGGAGGCGCAAAAAAACTGGGCGAAAACGATTTACGCGACGATTGCCGACGACCAGACGATTCGCCCCGGCGCGCCCGGCTATGTGCCTGGGGATTCGCTGAACGACTACGGAGAAATTCACTACAAGACAGGCAATACGGAGGTGGTTTATTACAATCAGGGTGACGCGCGCTGGGGCAACAAGCTGTACGGGAAATACGATACCATTCGCGTGGCGGGCTGTGGCCCGACGTCGCTGGCAATCGTGGTATCGACATTCACAGACAAGCAGATCGACCCCGGGCAGATGTCAGATTGGGCGTACAAAAACGGCTACCGATGCGAAGGCAGTGGCAGTTACCACAGCCTGATTCCGGAGGGCGCACGGCATTTCGGGTTAAAGGTCGAGGGTGCGACAATCTACGAAGGGCAGAAAATTGTGGACGCGCTGGCAGACGGGAAGTTAGTCGTTGCCATCATGGGGAAAGGGCATTTTACGACTTCGGGGCATTTCATTGTGCTGCGCGGCATCACGGACAGCGGGAAGATACTCGTTGCCGACCCTGCAAGCGTGAAAAAAAGCAACCAAGAGTGGGATTTGAACATTTTCTTAAATGAAGCGCGGCGGGGTGCGGCAGCGGGCGGGCCATTCTGGATTATTTCGCCGTAAAAGACTAAGACCGTGGGGCTCTGCCCCACCTCCCCGCAAGGGGTTTCACCCCTTGACTCGTCTGCCATCGCATTTCATGCGATGGAGAGAATAAAAAGTTTTATTCCTCGGAAAACGCAGTTTTCCGCAATAAAGTTTAGGGTCAAGCCCTTTTCAATAGGCACCGGAAAGAAGTCCGGACGCCGAAGGCGGCTTTGCCGTAGGCAAAGTGCTGACCGGCTTGCGGAGGTTTGGAGGCAGGGCCTCCAAGGTCTTAAAAAGTTGTTAGAAAGGAGGAATTTTTATCGAAACAGTATTTCGTAGGATTCGGCTAGACTGCCGGATCTATCTGCGGGAAATTTCGGATATTACCCATATCTCGCACCAGCGGCTCAGCCAAATCGAGCTGGGGCGGCATGGCTCGCTCCCGCGCGACCAGGAACTCTTTGCCGCCGCGCTGGAAACGGTTATCCGCCAGCGGAAAGTCGCACTGGAAAACGCGGAGTATATCTGTAAAAACGAAAGGGACACGCTCTTTCATGATACGGGAAAGGAGATAAAACATGAACCAGTATGTTATTCCGGCTAACTTTACAGACGCTGGGCGGCTGTTCGGCATTTTTGAACTGCGCAACGGCATAGAAGCTACCGCGCTGTCCGTACCGCTTTTGATGCTCTGCTTTTCGTGGCTGCCCTTTTCGCTGACAACAAACCTTATCGTCACAATGGTGCTTGTAATCCCCGTCGGCGGGTTTGCGCTGATCGGCATTAACGACGACTGCCTGACGCGGTTTTTGCACACATGGTTTGTATGGCGGCGGAAACGCGGCGTTATCTTCCATCGTGGGAGTAAACGCATGAAGAAAAGGAGGGCGAAACAATTTTATGAAGCTGAAGGATTTGATATTCGGCAGCCGCGCCGCGCCGGATAACGGCGGCAGGGCCGGGCATTACGCGGAAAGCGTGCAGGGCTGGCTGCCCGTTGCCGATATTCGGGACGGCGTTGTGATTACGAAGGACGGGAGGTTTGTGAAGCTGCTGGAGGTGCTGCCGGTGAATTTCGCGCTGAAATCACCAATGGAACAGCAGAACATCATCTACTATTTTTCCTCGTACCTGAAAATCGCGCCCGACCATATCCAATTCCTCGCGGTGACGCAGAAAGCGGACATTGACGGGTATATCAAGCGGATGTGGCAGGCATATGAGGCGGAAGAAAATGAAAACTGCCGCACGATGATAGCGGACAATATCGCGGAAATTGAATACCTGGCGGACAGGGAGGCACTGACAAGGCGTTTTTTTATTGCGATACAGTACGAACCACGCATGAAGGTGCGCGGAAATACCGTTGACGGCATTATCCAGCGGCTGAATGACGAAGCAAATACGGCACGGAATTATCTGGATTTATGCGGACTGGAAACGCTCCAGCCGGAATACAGCGACATATTCCTTGCCGAAACGCTTTACGGGCTGCTGAACCGGAGAACGTCGGGCATTGCGAAGTTGCCTTTACAGGTATTTTCCATGGTGGACGAGATTTGTTAAAGAGAAAGACCTTGGGGACTCTGTCCCCAACACCCCTTAAAATCGCAGGGCTTCGCCCCGCACCCCACGAACCCTTTGAAAAGGGTTCGATCCCAAACTTCATCGCGGAAAACTACGTTTTCCGAGGAAAAAATTTATTTCTTCCATCGCATGAAATGCGATGGCAAACGGGTCAAGGGGCGCAGAACGTCCAGTGGACGTTCGCCTTGCGCCGACCGTAGCGGAGCGGAGAAGAAAGCCCTTGCGGAGTCAGGCATTTTTGCCTTTGGCAAAAACGGGCTTTGCCCGCCCTGCATAGCAGGGTGCCAGAGGGCAGAGCCCCAAGGTCTTAAAAAAGGAGGGAATCATGAAGAAAAAAGTAAACCGGAAACGCTTTTTTGGGAATGGGAGGAAGATGAAAAATGTGGAAACAGAAAAAACAGGACTTGCAGAAATACGGACAGCCGAAGCCTATACCGAACCAGAGGAAGCACGGGCTGGCTGGTACCCGGAAACCGATTTTACGGAGAAGGAAAATTCTGGGAAGATAAGGCTTCCTCGCAGAAGGGCGGCAGACGTGCCGGAGCTTTCTCCACTGCATTCCGGCAGTACGGACATCGTGGATATTCTCGCGCCGTCCTCCGTAGACCTCTGCCACAGGGACTATATCATTGTGGACGACGTATACTTCACTTATTTCTATCTGACGGGCTACGGCTATGCGTCCGTAGTGGGCAACGGCTGGCTGAACCCGTTTGTAGAGGCGGGCGAGGGCATCAATATCAGCTTTACGATCGACCGCCAGCCGAAGGACAAAATATTGTCTAAAATTTCACAGGCTACCATGATTAACCGTTCCCGTATGCGGGACGTGGGCGATACCCGTTCCGACTATGAGGAGCTGGACAGTGCCATTGGCGCGGGGCTGTACCTCAAGGAAGGCATGAACCGGTACAATGAAGATTTTTATTATATGCACGCTATCATTGAGGTTTCCGCCGAAAACAGGGAGCTGCTGGAACAGCGCGCCGCAGCGGTGCAGAACCTATGCGTTTCGCAGGATTTTTTCTGCAAGCGCGCGGACTACAAGCATGGGGAATGTTTCCTTTCCACTTTGCCGCTTTTGGGCATGGACGCGGACATAGAACGGAAAGCAAGGCGTAACGCCCTCACCTCCACTGTTGCGGCGGCATTCCCCTTTTCCAGCTTTGAAATCTGCGACCAGTCGGGCATTATGCTGGGCATCAACCAGCACAACCGCTCGGTCTGTATTGTGGACATCTTCGACAGCCGGAAATATTCCAACGCGAATATGGCGGTCATGGGCATGAGCGGCGCGGGCAAGACGTTCCTGCTCCAGCTGATGGCACTCCGCTTTCGGGAACAGGGAATACAGGTGTTTATTATCGCCCCTCTGAAGGGGCATGAGTTCCGTCCGGCGTGTGAAGCCGTAGGCGGGAAATATATCAAGCTGTCGCCGTCCTCCAACGACTGCATCAACATCATGGAAATCCGGCGCATCAGCCTGGATACGGACGCAGAATTAGGCTCCAGCCGCGCGGATTCCCTGCTTGCGGACAAAATACAAAAGCTGCATATTTTCTTCCTGCTGCTCAAGCCCAACATCACCGATGAAGAACGGCATTACCTTGATACCGCGCTGATTGAGTGCTATGGGCAGAAGGGCATTGCTTATGATAACGCCAGCCTGTTCGACCGGAACGGGACGTTCAAGGAAATGCCGACGCTGAAAGACCTCTATGCCCTGCTTTCCCAGCGTCCGGAGTTGAAAAGCCTGACACTGGCGCTTTCCCGTTTCGTAACCGGCTCGGCAAGCAGGCTCGGGCAGGCGACAAACGTGGACTTGGGAAACAAATATATCGTGCTGGATATTTCGGAGATGGGGAAAGACCTGCTGCCGCTGGGAATGTTCCTCGCGCTGGATTCCTGCTGGGATAAGTGCAAGGAATCGAGGGCGCGGAAAAAAGTCATTATGCTGGACGAATTGTGGTGCCTGATTGGCGCGTCCTCCAATGCGATGGCGGCGGATTATGTGCTGGAAATCTTCAAAATCATACGCGGCTATGGCGGCGCGGCGGTCTGCGCGACACAGGATTTGAACGATTTTTTCGCACTGGAGGGCGGCAAGTACGGCAAGGCAATCATCAACAACAGCCGCCTGAAAGTCATTCTTCCGCTGGAGGAGGAAGAAATCGGGCGCGTGCAGGAAGTAATGGGACTGTCCGATGAGGAGGCGGTGCAGATTAGCCGCAACAGCCGCGGTGAAGGGCTGTTTTGCGCCGGAAGGAACCGGATCAGCGTTTCCTTCCATGCGACAGAAAAGGAGAAATACCTGATTACGACCAGCCGCGAGGATTTGGAACAAAGGATTGGAGGGGAATAAAAATGGAAAAGGAACAAGGCATAAAAAAAGACCTGCTGGAAATCAGGAGCCTGCTGGGGCAGGCAACGGCGGCGGCGGGAATCGCCATGCAGGGCTGGGAAAACAGGACTGCGCAGATGGAACGGCTGAACACCGCGTTGGAACGCGCCGCCATTCTCTCGCGCAACGCTTTGGAGCTGGCGCGCCCCCATGTGGATTTCCCGCAGGAAGGAAAACCCGCGGCGCGGCAGAAAAATATCAGCGGCATGATACGGCTTCACGATATGGGCTGGCTGCACATCCGGCTGGAAACGCTCCTGCCGCACTGCCGGTTTCAAACGCCCGCGTATCTCAGCGATACGGTTGCCAGGCTGATGGACAGCCTTGGGGAAGGCGGCGCGAGATTACCTTATTTCAAGAAAGCCGTACTGGTAATTGACGAGCATTGTAACTGTAAAAACCGGACGGTATTCGACCAGGACAACAAGGGGTGGAAGGCGGTTTCCAACGTGCTCAAGGGGCGGCTGTTCCCGGACGACGACCAATTTTCGCTGGGCGTTGTGCTGGTATCGACGGAAAGCGAAAAGGCGGAGTGCAACATTTACGTTCTGCCGGCTGATGACGCAGGAGAGTTTTTCGAGCTGCGGCGGGCAGGGTTGTTGTTTTAGGAGATTGGGGCGGTGCCCCAAGGTCTTTCAGTTTTGAAAGAAAATTTCAAGTCTGTACTGCCACGAATCTGGCTGTTTTTTTCAGGTATTTTTTTCATTTCAAAAAATTGCCTGAAATTTTTCGCAAAGCCTTGGTTTCAGCACGTTTCCGGAGGCGTTTTCAGAAAGCCGGAACGCGGAGGACAGACACCTACGCTTGGATGGTATTTTTTTTGGAAGGAGGCACTTTTTTTGATACTAACGGTTCGGGAATGGGAATTTCTTAAATTGCTTTGCTGGTGCAAGACAGTCCCGATTCCAGAAGATTGGTGCGGCGGGATTTACGACAAGACCATGGTTGCAGTTTTAGAATATCTCGGGCTTGTATGGTGCAGCCGGAACGGGAAATATATCCGCCCCCGTCCTTCCGCATACAGGCTCTTAGAAACGGAGGGCTGCCACTTCATCGGGGATGCGAAGCCACAGACGAACCAAAGGACACTTGACCGACGCAATACTGCGGCAAGGGTATTGTTTACGTTTTATACAGCAGGCTCTAACGTATTCAAAGATCGCGTTGGGGAGGTTCCCGACGGAGCTGTTTATCTCCCCTCTTTTGCCGCAAGGAGCGCAAACATCGGCAATCCCTTCGGCAGCACGAAGTTTTACGGGATTTTTCAGACCACAGAAACGCTGTACCTTGTGTTTTTCGTCGATGACGCGGGCATCTATTTTCAAAAGGAACTGACGCTGTTCCACAGCTACATCGACCGCAGCCCGATCCAGAAAACAGGGCTGATTTTTATGGGTGATTCCACTTCGGAAATCGGGAACACCATCTTCCACGCGCACAGCCCGACGGAACAGGCTAAGAAAAAATACAATACGGACAGCTTTGGAAAGGTCTTTTCCGCCACTTCTTTGCCTGTGCATTTCGTCCCGATTGGCAGGGAAGGCGCGCAGATGCTCCGTTACATTGCCATGCCGCAGTACAGGGAACGGATGGCAAAGTTGATTTTACGGAGAAGCTACCAGCCGCCCTATGACGGGCTGCCGGATACGGATGCAGTGCATTACCAGCCGCCGCACCTTCCGGCAGCTATCACGCTGGATATGGATATTAAACGCATCGACCGCGCGATTATAGCGGCAAAGGAGCAGGGATTTCCGAAAATCGTGCTGTATGCCCTGCCGGAGCAGATGTCGTTTTTAAGGGAGCATTACAAAGGCCGGGCGGACGTCATTATGGTCAATACGGCAGGGCTGGAAAAGGAGCTTGGGGCAGTGTGGGACGGGCAGGAAAAAACGGCTCCCTATTTTACAAAGGAAGGCAGGTGTATTGACGTTGCAGATTTCGCGGCTTGTCGAAAAAATAAAGCGTAAATGCGGGGAAAACGCCTGGAAAACCGGAACGCTGTGCGGCGTTGGGCTATATGCTTATGGACTACTGATCAACTCCGTCCACAACGGTATTTCTGCCACGTTCCGCCTTGACGGAGAGGCGCCAAGGCTCATCGAATGGAACCCGTTTCGCAATTTTGCCGCCATCTTCACGCCGACAGGCTTCGGCATTTCCTTTTTCCTGCTGGCAATGGCGGTGCTCCTCAACAAGCGCGGCAAGCCCTACCAGTTTTTATCGGGCTACCGCTTTGAGGAGGACAAGCGCGGCTTTGACATTCTGCCCGACGGCACACATGGCACGTCCGGTTTCATGCGCCGCGCGGAGATGGGGAAAACGCTCGAATACGGCAGCATCGACAGCCTTTCTGGTACGATTTTAGGGAAATTGGTGGAAGAAGGCAATACCTTTGAAAGATTGTCAGAAAAACTATTTCCACCGCCGCGGAAGGGTTCGGGAAACGAAGCGTTTCCTGAATGGAATCCGCAGGGCGGACTTTGTTCGTCCGAGGAAAAGGGCGAGTTTCGAGGCTTTTTAAGCCGATGGAACGAGTCCCTTTGTACCGTCGGAAAACTCAAAAAAGGCTTGAAGGCGCAGCCTGAGCCTTTTTTGACACGTAGTGAGTACATTTCGCCAAAAAAGGATAACGGCTTGAATGAACATATCATGGTTTTCGGCGCGTCAGGCGCAGGGAAATCAAGGGGCTTCGTCAAGCCGTTTATCCTGCAATGTATCAAGCGGCAGGAGAGCTTAGTCCTGGTCGATCCAAAGGGCGAATTTTTTGAAAGCATGTCGGAGCTGCTGAAAAACAAAGGCTACGAGGTCAGGACGTTCAACCTTCTGGATATGGTAAATTCTGACGGCTGGAACGTCATGGCGGACATCGAAACGGACAAAAGCCTTGTGCAGTCCATGGCAGAAATCATTATCCGCAATACGTCCAACGCCAACGAGCGTCAGGATTTCTGGGAAAAGGCGGAAATGAATCTGTTCATGGCGTTGATCCATTATGTGCAGGGGTTGAAGATCCCCGGCACAGACAAGCCCCTGCCCATCGAGGAGCGCAGCCTTGGCACGATTTACAAAATGCTTGCGGGCGATTCTTTTGCCGCCATCGAACAGGCAATGGCAGACCTGCCCAACAGCCACCCCGCGAAAGCCCCTTACGGCATTTTCCGGCTTGCAAACCGCCAGATTTGGGGGAATATCGCCATCGGTCTTGGCAACCGTTTGGGCGTGTTCCAGAACGACCTTGTTGATAAAGTCACGAAATACAATGAAATTGATTTGGAACTGCCCGGGAGAAAGCCCTGCGCCTACTTCTGCATCATTTCCGATTCCGACAGCTCGCTGGAATTTCTGAGCTCGCTGTTTTTTTCGACCCTTTTTGTTCGGCTGACGAATTACGCCCGCCGCCATGGGGAGAACGGCAGGCTGCCGGTGAAGGTCAACGTATGCTTAGACGAGTTTTGTAACATCGGCAAAATTCTGGATTTCAAAAAGCTGATTTCGACCGTCCGCAGCCGCGGCATCAACTGCCAGGTCATCGTGCAGAGCGTCGCGCAGCTTTCCGACCGCTATGAAAAAAAAGAATGGGAAGAGTTGGTAGGTAATTGCGACGTTCAGTTATTCCTCGGCTGCAACGACAACATGACTGCTGAGTACATATCCGGCAAATGCGGCATGGTGACGATTGGGCTGACGAATAACCAGATGCCCGTCACGCCGCTGTTTTCGCCCGTGCTGAACACGACAAGGCCGTATACGCAGACGCGGAGCAACACGCAGCGTGCGCTGATGCTGCCGGACGAAACGCTGCGCCTGCCGAACGACCAGTGCATTGTGCTACTGCGCGGGCAGAAGCCCTTGCTTTTGCACAAAATCATTCCTGACGAACTGCCGCTGTTCCGTGAGCTTGTCCCTGTGAAAATCACGGATTATGTACCGGAGTGGCGGAAACGGGAGGAACAGGAGAAGGCGGCACAGGAAAAGAAACGGAAGGTGCAGGAAAAAGTGGATTTGAAAAAGGAAGCCGCGCCGTCGAAACCTGAGAGCCGCCCGCCGTCCGGCTCCGTGCGGTACGGTTTTGAGGACAAAACGCCGGAGCCGCAGCACAAAGATGATACGAAATGCGACACAGGATATGATACGGCTATTTCAAAAGATCCCCCGATTTCCGACGAGATACCCTATCTGGTAGAGGTAATCAGTCCGGAGGAAATCTTGGGACAGGAATACAAGGAGGAGAAGCGATGAAACAGGAAGAACGGAACAACCGCCCCGATTACGGGCTGATGAAGCAAAGTGATGTTGTGCAGTTTTACCATCTGCAATTCCCGCGCTGGCTGCTGGAGGACAGGCGGTATATGCCGCTGGGCATGGAGGCGAAATTCGTCTATATGCTGCTGTTCAACCGTTTCCAGCTTTCCAAGCATAATGGCTGGATCAATGGCGAGGGCGAGGTTTATGTGATTTATACCAGGCGTGAACTGGCGGAAAAGCTGGGCGTCAATGAAAAGCGCGTTTCTGCGGCGATGAATGAATTGAAAGCGTACCAGCTCATTTGGGAGAAACGCTGCGGGCGCGGGTTTGCCAACCAGATTTATCTTGCCAGCGTGGAGGTTTCCGAAACGGACGCGGTGGAATCCTTCGGCGGCCCGCTCGATCCCCTGCCGGAAGAAAGCAGAACCGCCGAATTGGAGGTTCTTGATGATGAGGAATCTGTGGACAATGCTGTGGATAACAATAAGATTCCTGTCGACAAAAAAGATTTTCCTGTGCAAAAGCAGGAAAAATCTGTGGATAGCATAGACGGAACTGTGGATAAAGATGGAAAACACGGAGAGAATCTGCCCCAAAATCCGTCAGAACCGCCGGAACGGGAGTTCAAGAACCGTCAAAACGGCGGTTCTAAAACCGCCAAATCGGGAGTTCAAGAACCGCCGAATCCGCCGCCCAGTATAATAGATAAAAGAAAAATAGAGAATAGTGTAATAGAAAGTCAGTCAAAGTCAATGTCAAAGACGGGACGGGACGCTGACGCCAGAGAGATACGGAGGCTGGTTACGCAGTCCGGTGTGAACTTCCTGCCGGAGAAGCAGGCGGAGGTGATGCGGCAGGCAATCGAGCGGCTGTACTATACGCAGAGCCTTAAGGTCGGTGATGCGGTCTACCCGAACGGGTACATACGGCAGAACTTAGAGAAACTGGATTACCACGTTTTGCAGGCGGCAATCGGGAAAATCACCAGCAATACCGACCGGAAAATCCGCAACAGCAGCGCGTATATCGTCGCGGTACTGTTCAACTCCATCATGGAAACGGAGAGCGACCTGATGGTTGATCCCTACCTGAATTTTCTCAGGCAGAACGGGAAAGGGGGAGGTTGATATGCTGACAGTGCCGCAGGCGGGGATACTGGAATTGCTGGGCGAGCTGGACTGTCTGCGCAGGCGGCATATCGGGCAGTTTGCCGCGGCGAGGTATGGCTCCCGTCCGGAACACGTTATGCGTATGCTGGCGCAGCTTGCCACGATGGGGAGGGTGCAGGCGGACGATGCGTTTGTGATGCTGCCCGGCAGGAAGCCCGATTATGACGTCATTCGTGCCGTTGATGTGGCAATGGCACTGACGGGCGGGAAGATGGATTTTGCCGCGAAGGGCGGGAAGGGCTTCACGCTGGTGTTTTCGGCGCAGGGGCGGACGTTTGGCGTGACGATGGTCGGCGAGGGCATGGAGTACATCGCACCGATGCGCCTGCGGGCGGACGCGAAGCTGCTGACAATCATTTTCGTCCTGAGTAGCGCGGAGCAGCGGAAATACATACAGGCGCCGGAGAACTGCTATTTCGCTGTACAAAAAGAAAGCGGGGAGTACCAATTTTTCAAGTAAACGACTAAACACAAAAGACCTTGGGACTCTGTCCCAAACCCTGCAAGCCCTTTGAAAAGGGCTTGACCCTAAACTTTATTTTCCGCCGCATATGTAGCGGGCTTTTAGCCCGCTGCTGCGGCGGCAGAAGGGTCAAGGGCTGAGAGCCCTTGCGGGGAGGCGGGGCAGAGCCCCGCGGTCTTAAACAAGGAGGAATTTTATGGAGAAAAATATGTCTTTTTACGACGTGGATTATAACGAAATGGATAGGGATTTGTCGCCGGAACAACAGAGGGAATGGACGTCGATTTATGCGTCCTATCGCTCCAGGACACCGCTGACAGGTACAATAATCGGCGTGGAGTCGCACCGGCTTGCTGTGCGCAGCCCCGAAACAGGCGAAACCGAAGCCCGCGAGATCCAGTGCCTTGTGCTGATGGATTTCAGGGTAAAGGTCATTATCCCCGCGCCGGAAATCTGGTATAACGCCGACGTGCCTATGCCGGAGTATGTTGTGCGCAGAATGGTCGGGGCAAAGGTGGATTATGTCATTACGAACGTGGACAGGGAGGGCGAGTGCGCGATTGCGTCCCGCCGCATGGCACTGGGCTATGCCCGCAACCGCTTCTTCCGCGATAGGCAGAAAAACGAGGCGGGCAGGATTCTGCAATGTAATGTGCTGGTCGTCGGCCCGAAACGGATTCTGGTGGAGTGCAACGGCTTCGATATTTCTATCCGCAACCGCGAGCTGAGCTATACGGCAATCGCCGACCTGCGGGAGGAATATAAGCCCGGGCAGGAGATTTCCGCAAGGCTGAAAGCCTCAGACCAGCAGGCAGGCACGATTGAAATTTCTGTGAAGGAGGTGAACCCGAACCCGTTTTATGGCGCGGAGAAACGTCACCCTGTCGGGTCTACGCGGAAAGCGGTCATCAGCGGCACCTATGCGGGCGGCGTGTTCTGCCGGCTGTCTGACGATACGACCTGTATGTGCTTGTATTCCCCCAATTATTTCAAAGAGGAGTTTTACATTGGGGATTCGGTGCTGATTACTATTTCAAGGTATGATAATGGGAAAAAGCAGGTGTATGGGAAAATATTGTCGAAATTGTGATTTTTGCTAAGAGGTTGTAATTCCCCAATTTTTTATGACAAAAACTGCCAAAGTATGATATAATAAGTGTCAGGCAGAGGAAACGGCGAAAGCGGTTGGCCATCAAATGGAGAGGAGGTAGAAAAACCAACTCGAAAGGAGGTGGCGTTTATGATGATAAAGATAGAGCTTAACTTTAAGCTACATAAACTATCCATTATCATAAAAAAAGACCGCTCCGCTGACACCGGAACGGTCAAGGCTACTAAATAGTAGCTAGACACAGTTAGGTCAACCGCTTTAAACGGTTGTTTCCTCTGCTCTTATTATATTACGGAATGGGAGCAAATGCAAGCCCCAATAAAAGCCTGTGGAAAATTTTCGCCAAGGAGTATGCCAGTTCCTTTCACGGTGCAATAAGAAAGCAGTGTATTCCCGCCCTTAATCCGTTTCAAACAGCCCTTCAAACAGTTCTCCCTCCAATTCCTTAATATCATCAAAATATATTTCATTTCCGTTTGCCAGGACAAGCCGCCCGTCATGTACATCAACCTTTTTGACGTGTCCAGTCACTTTCACATATTGCCCGCCCTGTTTTTTCATATCCGGTACAAAATGCGTGACGGTAATTTCCGGCTGCTCCCGCTGTTGTCTATGCAAAAGGTGGAGTTTCTGCCCGATAGCAGTTTTTTCTTCTTCACGAAGCTCATGCTTTTCCTCTGTCAAACGAGCTGATTCCCATATTGCCGCACGATGGCCGGTCAGGGCGGCAAAGGGCGAGAACTGCGCCGCCCGCTTCTCCATCGGCATATGCGGATATTTGCCGGAATCAGGGCGGGAAAGATGGATAATGTCTGCATATGGATTGCCGCTATCTGTATTTTTCATGAATAAGCTCCCCCTTTTTACGCTCTATGCCCGCCAATTTGGTTATTACGGTTTTTCGCCGTTGCGCCTTCCTCAAGGCTGCTGGCGCGCAGGACGGCGTTCTTTCCATATTTCTGCCGGATGCTGAGCATGGCAAGCTGCGCTTTCCGTTCGCGTTCCAGCAGTTTGTCCTCTTCCTCTTTTTGCACCTGCTCTGCGGCAATGTCCGTGAATAAATCCAGCTGCTGTGCAGAATGCCTTTTCTCGGCTTCTTTTTCCTCTATGACGTGGGCGGCTTCTATTGTAATACGCCGGATCAAAAGTTTTTTGTCAACCGTCCGGTCAAAAATGACTGTGGCAGCGTCGGTAATCAATTTTGCCGAGGAGGTATATCTGCCGATATGCTCCGTCCCATGCGCATGAACCGGAACTTTCCGCCCATAAAAGTCTGTTTTCACTTTTCCCTTATACTGCTTCCGAATGGCGTTATCTTCAAGGTTCTGCCTGTCAAAGCCGATTGTCAGTGTAATCTGGTCTGTCACCAGACCTTTTTCCAGTAAGTCAAAAGCAAGAAGATCCGCCATTTCCCTTACAACCAGCCTTGCGTGTGTGGCGTCATACGGGCATTGCAGAACCTGCCCCGAAGAAATGCTGTTATCCTGCGGTTTATAGGCATGAATTGCCGCTATCGTACACGGCTCAATCCCCCATGCATGGTCCATCAGCAGTTCCGCGTTCACGCCGAACAGTTTATAAAGCAGCTTTTCACTATGGAACGCGCCGTCTTTGCCAAGGGAGCAGCGCGCTACATCTCCCATAGTATACATGCCGTATTCTTCCAGTTTTTTTGCGTAACCCCTGCCGATCCGCCAGAAATCCGTAAGCGGTCGGTGATCCCAAAGCAAATGACGGTACCGCATTTCGTCCAGCTCTGCGATCCGCGTACCATTTTCGTCCGGTTCCGCGTGTTTTGCCACAATGTCCATCGCGACTTTGGCAAGATAAAGGTTCGTGCCAATGCCGACCGTTGTAATAATGCCGGTCGTTTTCTGGACGTCGCGTACAATTTTTACAGCAAGCTCACGGGCCGACAGCTTATAAAATCCAAGGTAGTCTGTAATATCTATGAATACCTCGTCTATGGAATAGACGTGAATGTCCTTTGCCTCCACATATTTCAAATAGACCTGGTAAATGTCTGCGCTGCACCGTATGTAGTATGCCATACGAGGGACAGCCACGATATAATCCAACTCCAGTTCCGGCGATGCCGCCAACTCCCTGGCGTCACACGATTTTCCTGTAAAAGTGCGGTTCGGAGTGCGGGACAGGCGTTCCCTGTTCACATCCCTGACCTTCCGTACCACTTCAAACAGCCGCGGCCTGCCCGGTATGCCGCACGCTTTCAGGGAGGGAGAAACGGCAAGGCATATCGTTTTATCCGTCCGGCTTTCATCTGCAACAACAAGGTTCGTAGCCATCGGGTCTAGCCCGCGTTCCAAGCACTCCACGGAAGCGTAAAACGATTTGCAGTCGATTGCGATATAGGTACGCCCGTTATTTTCCATTTTGTCCCCTCCAATCCAGAAATTTTGTTCTCATCAAAAAGGAACTATTGTTCGTATTTATTGTAATTTTATTTTTTACTCACGTCAAGAGGAATTTTCTGTATTTTGGGATTTATGCGGAAATTTGAAAAGCCGCATAAAAAAACCCTGCATACGGCAGGGCAGTATAT
>CAMQRG010000007.1 GCA_947036475.1 uncultured Clostridia bacterium | reverse complement strand
TCTGTTCTCCGGCAATAATGGCTTTCAGGTCTTTGTTCAGCTGTTTCAAATCCAGAGCCTCGATGCGCTCAAAGTTGCGCTTGCCGTTTTCATCCAACGGCGTTTCGTCGCGGTTTATGAAATAATCGTCCAAAGAAACCTTATGCGGCTTTATGCCCAGCACGCGCAGCTGCACGCAAAGCCGGTTCGCGAAAGATGTCTTGCCGGAAGAGGAAGGGCCCGCAATCAGCACCACCCGCACGTCAGGCATGCGGCGGTAAATCTGGTCGGCGATTTCCGCAATCTTCTTTTCGTGCAGCGCTTCATTGATGCGGATAAGGTCGCCAAAATGACCGTTTACAATCGCTTCATTGAGGTCTGCCACATTTTCAGCCTCCATCAGACGGCACCATTCCATCTGTTCCATGAATACGCCGCTGATTTTTTTCGGGTCCTCAAAAGGCAGGAGTTCATCAGGCTTTTCCGGGTTAGGGAAACGAATCAGGAAACCATTGCCATAAAGCTCCAGCGCGAACACTTTCAAAACGCCAGTAGAAAGGGGCATATAGCCATAAAAGTAATCGTAGAAGCCATCCAGTTCATACAGGTTGACATTAGAAGCGCGGCGGAAGCGGAACAGTTTCGCTTTTGGCTCCATATGCTGTTTTTTTGCAATTTCAATTGCTTCGTCCTTGCGGAACGTACGTTTTTCGATTGGCAAATCGGCGTCAATCATTTCTTTCATGCGCCTCTCGACTTTCGAGAGGAATTCCGCGTCCAGCAGTATTTCCGGCTGGCGGATTTCGCAGTACAAGTTGCCGCGGAGGCTATGCTCAATCTGCACCCTTGCGGTTTCTCCCACAATATCGCGCACCGCTTTTACCAGCAGAAGGGAAACGCCCCTGTGGTACACACGCATACCCTCGCCGTCACTCAGGTCGTAAAACGTGACAGCGTCCTCGTCCTGAATCTTGCTGCCAAGCTCCTGCAAATTATTGCCCTGTTTTGCCAGCAAAATCGGTGAAGGGAAGTCCTTCTGAAGTTCCTGCGCAAGCTGGCCAAAAGTCGTCCCCTGCTCCACAGACATATCTCTGCCCATTACGTTCAAATACAATTTTTCCAAACTCTTCTCCTCCTTTTTCTTAAGACGAAAGACCTTGGGGCTTTGACCCAAACCCCACAAGCCCTTTGAAAAGGGCTTGACCCTAAACTTTTTTTGCCGCCGCACTTCGTACGGCGGAATTGTTATTCTATCCCTTTTGGTTTCTGCTCGATATCTTCCATACCTAAAAGGGAAAGCAATAACGATACAACGATAATGGAAAGGTCTGTTGCCGAAACGCTTTCCATATAATAATCCACAATGCTCAGCCCAAACGCCGTAGCAATGGTATCCAGCGCGATATAGAGCAAAACGGCGGCATTTTTTGACATCCTGCCGAGGTGCAGCAGTACCTTTGGGAGCGTCTGCACAACTAAACCAATTGGATATGAAATAATCGCCGCAATCACAAAGAATATTATAATGCTGCCCACAGATTGATACCTGAAGCCAAACAGCTTCATGACTGCCCCGCCCAGTATCGCAATCACAGACATTACGGCGAAGAACAAAACGCATAGCAAAAACAGTGTTATGATTTTCCCACGATGTTTATTCCAAAATTCCAGCAATGCTAACGCCTTCCTCCCCCGCGAAACGCAGTTTCGTGCAATAAAGTTTTTTGCCCCGCTTTCTCCGAAAGAAAGCGGGCGGGGCTTGGGGCAACGCCCCAAGGTCCTATATCACCCCAAAGTCTTATATCGTCCAGAACGTCTGCCCGTCCACCTCGGAACAGACAACTTCCAGTTCCCAGCCGTTTTTTTCCGCCGCCGCCGCAATTTTTTCCCGCAAAACCGGCACAATTAAGACCTCACTGGCGTAATGCGTTACATCTGCCACACAGATATCCATACCCACAGCTTTCTGTGCCTCATGGTACTTGATGTCTCCCGTCAGGTACGCGTCCGCACCCTGCTTTGCCGCGGCAGTTAAAAATTCCACGCCGCTGCCCGTACAAAGTCCTACGCGCCGGACCATCTTCTGCCCGTTGCCCACAAGCCGTATCCTGTCCAGCCCAAGCCGCTCCCGCAGCTGCTCCGCAAATTCCACAAACGGCACTGCCTCCGGCAGATTGCCGATGCGCCCGATACCTTCCCGCCCGCCTTTCCGTTCTACGGCGTAAACATCATAAGCCGGCTCCTCATACGGGTGCGCCGCAAGCATCGCCTGCACAACTGCCCCCAGTTTTCCGGCAGGCAGTATGGTTTCCAGACGGGTTTCTTCTGTTTTTTCCAGTTTTCCCTGCTCCCCAAGGAACGGCTTTGTTCCGTCCAGCGGCAGAAACGTCCCCGTCCCCTTCACGCCAAACGTACAATGGGAATACGCGCCGATATGCCCCGCACCTGCCGCGCACATGGCCTCTCTTACAGTCTCCTCATATCCAACAGGCACATAGACGACGATTTTTTTCAAATCCTCCGCCCATGTTTCTTCTAAAATCTCAATATCCTCCAGCCCTGCAAGTTCTGCCAGCACGTCATTCGTGCCGCCCTGCGCCACATCCAGATTGGTATGCGAGGAAAACGCCGCAATCCCGTTTTCAATCAGGGCAAAAATCCGCCGCCCCAGCGCGGTATCCGCTGTAATGCTTTCCACTTTACGAAACAGCAGCATCGGGTGATGCGTCACAATCATATCTGCACCAATGCGTTTTGCCTCCTCAATCACAGGCTCAATAACGTCCAGCGCGACAAGTACCTTGCGCACCTCCCGCTCAGGGTCGCCGACCGCAAGGCCTGGTTTATCCCAGCTTTCCGCCAGACGTTCCGGCGCAATTTCCTCCATCGCCGCCATGATGTCCTTTACTTTTGCCAACATTCCAAAGCCTCCCTCATGCCTTCCAGTTTTTCCTCCACCGCAGGCAGGCGCAGGCGCGCGTTTTCCGTTTCCGTCCGCCGCAGCTGCTCCGCAAGCCGTTGGTATTTTCCTTTTTCTATCTCTAAAACCTCCCGCAGAAGCGGCTCTTTTTTTTCCAGAAGCCGTTTTCCGTAAAGGTAATCTATTTCCCTGTCATAACGTTCCGCTCCACGTTCACAGCGCATCAGCGTATAAAGTTTGCCATCTTCTTTCAGCATATGCTCCTCTGCGATAGAAAAACCAATTTTATGCACACATTTCCGTACCGCACCAATGTCGTGCTGAGGGGAAAGCACCAGTTCTTTCAGGCTTGCAGCAACCCCTGGACTGTCCTCCAAAATATGTACGGTCAGCATGCCGCCCATGCCCGCCATCACTGCCGTTTCCGCCTCAAACGGCCGCAAGGGCACAAGCCCGCTCCCTAAGCGCGTTTCAATCAAACCTTCCGCGCCGTAAAGGGCGATATTCGCGCGGCAGATTTCCAGCGGACCCTTCCGCACATCGCAGGCATACCCTTTTTTCAGTTTTCCCTGCAAAAAAAGCGCGATTGGTACATAGCCGTGGTCTGTCCCTATATCCGCCACAGTCGGGTAAGATACCAGACCCGTCACCGCCGCAAGCCGTTTTGAAAGCTCCAAATCCATTCCTCCGTCCAATCAGTCGTATATCCATTCCAAGCCGCCGCTGACAAGTTCCTGTTTCCAATCCATGAAACGCATGCCCTCCAGCACCGCAATGCAGCTTTCTCCGCTGAACGGGTCATAAATGCAGGCGGCGATATCATTTCCTGCGCCGAAAACATACACATACGGTCTGCGGCGAAACACAGGCTTTTCGCTCCGTCCTGTTATCCTGTTAAAAAACCGCTGTGCCGCATTTTCCGTATCATATCCGGTAAAATAGCCGACAAAATTGCCCGTTTCGCCCATCAGCTGCACTGCCCCGTATCCGTCAAACCAGCGCTCCTGCATTTTCAGCCTGCCTTCTGTGTAGGTATCCGCAGGCAGTATGGCATATACTGCGGCACATTCCAACAGAACAGCCGCCGCAATCCCTGCAAACACGCTTTTTCGCGCGCCCATATTTTTAATCAGTATGCCGCCCGCAAAAACCAGCACAAAAGCCAGAACAAGGAACGGCTGAAAATCAACACAGCTCTGATATGTACTGTTAAGGCGCGCGAAGCACATGATAACGCCTGCATACACCAAAAACAGTGTTTTATCCGTTTTCGTCCATCTCCGCCGCATGGCAGCCCCCTTTTATTTGAAAAAAGGGCGGCACCCCTCCGTCCGCCCAAAACCTAAGACCCAAAACCTAAGACCTTGGAGGCTCTGCCTCCAAACCTCCGCTTCTTTCTCTAAGAGAAAGAAGCAAAGAGTATTGCGCGGAACTGCGTTCCGCGAGATAAAATAAATATTACGCCAGTCTTAAATTCCCTGAAATACTAAGACCTTGGGGCTTTGCCCCAATCCCCGCTTCTTTCTCTAAGAGAAAGAAACAGAGGGTATTGCGCGGAACTGCGTTCCACGAGATAAAATAAAATGATACCGCCCCATATTATTTATGTACCCGCCGCACTTTGTGCGGCGGAAATAAAGTTCTTTGCTCCGCTTTCTCCGAAAGAAAGCGGACAGGGGTACGGGGACAGAGTCCCCGAATCTTTTACTCCAAATAATCCTTCAGCTTCTTGCTCCGGCTCGGGTGGCGCAGTTTTCGCAGGGCTTTCGCCTCAATCTGCCTGATGCGCTCCCTTGTCACGTTAAACTCCTTGCCGACTTCCTCCAGCGTGCGCGCCCTGCCGTCGTCCAGCCCGAAGCGCAGCCGCAGCACTTTTTCCTCCCTGTCCGTCAGGGTATCCAGCACCTCAATCAGCTGTTCTTTCAGCAGTGTGAACGCCGCCGCCTCAGCAGGCGCAGGAATATCGTCGTCCGGGATAAAGTCCCCCAGATGACTGTCCTCCTCCTCACCAATGGGTGTTTCCAGCGAAACAGGCTCCTGCGCAATTTTCATAATCTCGCGCACCTTTTCCTCCGGCATCTGCATCTCCGCCGCCAGTTCTTCCGCGGTCGGTTCGCGCCCCAGTTCCTGCAAAAGCTGTCTGGAAATGCGAATCAGTTTATTGATTGTTTCCACCATATGCACAGGAATTCGGATGGTCCGCGCCTGGTCCGCAATCGCGCGGGTAATCGCCTGCCGAATCCACCATGTTGCATATGTGCTGAACTTAAAGCCTTTATGATAGTCAAATTTTTCCACAGCCTTTATCAGACCAAGGTTACCCTCCTGAATCAGATCAAGGAAGAGCATGCCGCGCCCTACATACCGCTTCGCAATGCTGACGACAAGCCTCAGATTCGCCTCTGCAAGTTTCTTCTTGGCTTCCTCGTCGCCTTCCTCCATGCGCAGGGCAAGCTCGACTTCCTCCTCTGCGCTCAGTAGAGGCACCTTGCCGATTTCTTTCAGGTACATCCGCACAGGGTCGTCAATATTGATGCCCTCCGGCAGAGTCAGGTCGAGATCCTTCTCAATCTCCTCCTCGGCTTCAATATTGCCCAGTACGTCAATGCCCTGGCTCTCGAGGTATTCATAAATGCGCTCTATGCGGTCAGGATCCAGGTCCAAATCCGCCAGATGATCTATGATCTCCTTATATTCCAATACACTTTTTTTCTTTTTGCCCATCTGGACAAGTTCCTCCAAACGGGTCAATAATGTAGTTTCTTCGACGGATTTCAACGCAATCCTTCCTTTCTCTGCTCTTATAGTCTAACCATCTCAGATGGTAATATACAGGGATTCCAGCTTTCTTTTCGCTTCCATCAGGCTTTGCAGTTCCTCGGCAGAAACGGCGTTTGCCGTCATCTGGTCGATTTTTGTCCGCTTGAGCAGACGCACCTGCTCATTAACGGCTTTCTCTATCTCCGCGCCGCCCTCCTGCGGCAGCTGCACTGCAAACACCTCTGTCGCAGCCTTCTGCTCCTCCGCCCCTTCAAAGCGGCTGACCAGGTCTGCCGGAAACACATGCCCGTTTTCCTGCCACATCTGTCCGATTGCAGCGTACATCACGCGGTAGGTTTCTTCGGTGAAATCGGCAGTTTCCAGCACCTCCCGCAGCTTTTCCTGTACGCCCTGATACTGCGCACAAAGGAACAGCAGGTTTCTCTGTGCCTCCAAAAGCCCTTTTTCCGCCTGCCTTGGCAGTTTCGCACCGCTGCCGTTTTGCCGGAAAACCGGGGCTCTTGCTGTTTCGCGCCGCTGGGCGGCCTCGTCCTTCCGCATCAGCTTACGCACCTCACTGCGGATGGCATCCTCCTTCACGCCCGTTGAGCGGCTCACCTCCCCAAGATAGACATTTCGCTCAATATCACTTTCCAGCCTTGCCAGAATCTGCGCGGCCTCAGTTGCAAACCGCACCCTGTGCTCCGGATTTTCGAGGTTATAGTTCCGCTTGGAACAGGTAATCTCAAAAGATATGTAATGCACAGCGTTTACCAGCAGCTTGGAGAATTCCGCCGCGCCGTTCGCCCGGATAAACTCATCAGGGTCCTTGCCGTCCGGCACCTGTGTCACACGCACCCTGAAACCGCTTTTCACCAGCACCGGAATGGCCCGCAGTGCGGCATTCGTTCCGGCGTCATCGCTGTCGTAAAGCAGTATCACATCATCGGCAAAGCGTTTGAGTGTACGCGCATGTTCCTGATTGAAAGCAGTCCCCAGCGATGCCACAACGTTATGGAAACCTGCCTGATATATGGAAATCATATCCATATATCCCTCCACGAGTATCAGCTCACGTTTCCGCGATTCTCTGGCAAAATTCAGGCCGTATAAATTGCGGCTTTTGCTGAACAGCACCGTCTCGGGGGAATTCAGGTATTTCGGTTCCCCCTTTCCAATGATGCGCCCGCCAAAGCCGACGCCCCGCCCCTGCGCGTCAAAAATAGGAAACATCACACGTCCGCGGAAACGGTCATGATAGCCCTCGCCGCTTTTGTTTTCCAGCGCAAGCCCGCATTTGAGAATTTCGTCCATAGTAAAGCCTTTTTCCAGCAGATGACTGGTCAGCGCATTATAGGATTCAGGGGCGAAACCAATGCCGAATTTGCGAATGATACGCGGGTCAAGCTGCCGTTTCTGAAGGTAAGCGCGGGCATCTGCACCCTGTTCCCCCTGCAGGATATCGTAGAAAAACCTGCCTGCGGCGGAATGGGCCTGAAAGAGCCTGTCCTTCAAACGCTCCACAGCAACAGCGGCAGCAGTTTTTTCCGGCTCAGGCAGAAGGATATGCGCACGGTCGGCAAGCTGTTTGAGGGCTTCCGGAAAGGTGCAGTTTTCCATCTGCATCAGGAAAGTAAAGACATTGCCGCCCGAACCGCAGCCGAAGCAGTAGAAAAACTGCTTTTCGCGGTTAACGGAAAACGAAGGGGTCTTTTCATTATGAAAAGGGCAGAGCCCCATAAAAGAACTGCCCTTTTGCTTTAACGGCACATACTGGGAAACGACATCCACAATATCATTCTGCATTCGCACTTCGTCTATGATTTCATTTGGATAGCTCATTTCCACCACCCCGATTCTGTAAAGACTCCGGGGACTCTGTCCCCAATCCTTCTGTAAGGTCATTCTGCCCTCAGCCCATTTTCCAACCGCATAAAATACGGCCGGGGAAGGGACAGGGCTCTGATTTGTCCAATTCTCTTTGCTGATATAAATTCGACATTTTTTCGTAAAATCCTTTTTCCGCCGGGGCATTTCCGGCTCTTTAGTAGGATTGCCCAAAAAAGCGGCGTAAAGCCGCCCTTTTTTCAAGCAATGGTGCAAGTCAGAGTCTGCTCCATTCCTTCGGAATAAACAATTCGTTATACTTTGCCACAGCAAAGCGGTCTGTCATACAGGCGATATAATCGCAGACAACCTGCCGGACAGGGTCGCCCTCCTCCAAAAGACAGCGAAATTCCCGCGACATTCTTTCCGGATACTCCATATAAAACGCGAACAGATCGCCTACAATTTTTTCCGCTTTCTGGTGTTCAATCTCAGCAACAGGGCTGGCGTACACGCGCTGGAACATAAAGCTGCGCAGGTCCGTCAGTGTCTTCCGCATTTCCGTACTCATGCGGATATCCTCCGCCTCCATGCTGTTGCGTATGGTATCGCGTATCATGGCATTGATGCGGCTGCTGGAAGTTGTGCCAATCCGCTCCACAATCTCCGGCGGAATATCCTCCGGACGCAGCAGCCCCGCGCGGAAAGAATCGTCTATATCGTGGTTGGTATACGCGATTTTATCCGAAAGCTGGACAATCTTGCCTTCCAATGTGCCCGGAGAGCCGCTTGTGCGGTGGTTCAAAATTCCATCTCGCACCTCCCACGTCAGGTTAAGCCCCATGCCGTCTTTTTCCAGCCGCTCCACAACGCGCAGGCTTTGTTCATTATGCGCAAAGCCTCCCGTTTCCCTGCAAAGTATACTCAGCTCGCGTTCCCCTGCATGACCAAAGGGCGTATGCCCCAAATCGTGCCCCAGTGCAATGGCTTCCGTCAAATCCTCATTCAGCTGCAACGCACGCGCAATTGTCCGCGCAATCTGCGCAACTTCCAGCGTATGTGTCAGACGCGTGCGGTAATGGTCGCCCTCAGGGGAAATAAACACCTGTGTTTTATGCTTCATACGCCGGAACGCCTTGGCGTGGATAATGCGGTCGCGGTCGCGCTGAAAATCCGTACGAATATCACACTGCGGCTCAGGGCGTTCTCGCCCCTTCGTTTCTGCGCTCCTTGCAGCGCGCGGTCCTAACATTCTTTTTTCCCGTTCTTCCTGCATAATGCGTAAATCCATTCCATTCCCCTCCCTGCGTTCAGCGTTCTTTCCATAGCCCGGCCGATAAATCTGCTCTGAAAGGCTCTTATATAGTATGAATACGCCGTTTTTCGCGCGATTCCTTTTTATTTCGCGAAAAAAACGGCAGATTTCCGAATTTTATGTCAAATGCACACGACCGCCCTCCCGCGAAACAGTGCACTTCTGTTATTGTATGCGGCAGGTGTGTTTTCAGCCGTTTCTGCGCAAAAAAACAGCAGGGGCTTTTCTCAGCTCCTGCTGTTTTGTATGCAGTTTATTTCAGCCCAGCAGCGCCCTGTCGTTGACAAATTCGCTGCCGCTGGCAACGGAGAATTTTTGCAGCAGGTCATCGACCGTCAGCTTCGCTTTTTCTTCTCCTTTGATATCGAGTATGACTCTGCCGTCACACATCATAATAAGCCGGTTTCCATGCACAATAGCGTCTTTCATGTTATGCGTCACCATTAAAGCGGTCAGGTTGTTTTCCCGTACAATTTTGTCCGAAAGTTCCAGCACCTTCGCCGCCGTTTTGGGGTCAAGTGCTGCGGTATGCTCGTCTAAAAGCAGAAGGCGCGGCTTTTTCAGTGTTGCCATGAGGAGCGTCAGAGCCTGCCGCTGCCCGCCGCTTAAAAGCCCGACCTTTGCTTTCAGCCGCGTTTCCAGCCCAAGGTCCAGCATTTTCAACAGTTCGCGGTATTCCTCCCGTTCCTTTGCGCGAATGCCCCAGACAAGCCCGCGCCGCTGCCCGCGCCGGAGTGCCAGCGCAAGGTTTTCCTCCAGCTCCATATCTGCCGCAGTGCCCGTCATAGGGTCTTGAAATACGCGCCCCAGATAAACCGCCCGCTTATGCTCCGGCAGACGGGTCACATCTTCCCCGCCAATCAGTACTGAACCGGAATCAATAGGCCATACGCCCGCTATGGCGTTCAGCATGGTGGATTTCCCCGCGCCGTTGCCGCCAATGACGGTCACGAAATCGCCTTCTTCCAGCGTCAGGTTCAGATTTTTCAACGCCCGTTTTTCGCTGGGCGTATGCGGATGGAAAGTCTTGCAGACGTTTTTCAGTTCAAGCATTGTCTCCGCCCCCTTTCCGAATGTGTCCAGCGTCATACTGCGCTTTCAGATAAGGCACAGCAAGGAATGCTGCTACAATCAGCGCACTGATGAGCTTCATATCGGTTGTTTCCAGCCCGAGCCACAGCACAACAGCAATGACAACGAAATACAACACCGCGCCAATAATGACGCCCGTCATACGCAGAGCAAAATTGCGGAACACCCTGCCAAACAGCACGCCGCCGATAATGACTGCCGCCAGCCCGATAACAATGGCGCCGCGCCCCATGTTGACGTCCGCGTTCCCCTGATACTGCGCGTAAAGTCCGCCAGCCAGTCCGACCAGCCCGTTGGAAATCATCAGCCCGATCACCTTCATGGTTTTGGTATTGATACCCTGTGCGCGGGACATATTTTCGTTGTTGCCCGTCGCGCGGACAGCACGCCCAAGCTCTGTGCCAAAAAACCAGTATAAAATGCCTATCATAACAGCGCAGAATACAAAAGAAACGAATATCGCGCGGGGAATTTCGCGCAGGCTCAGGAGCAAATCATACTGATCTACACTAATCGCCTGGTTGGATTTCCCCAAAATACGCATATTGATAGAATACAACCCCAGCTGGCTCAGGATACCGGAAAGTATCGCTGGAATACCGAAAGCCGCGTGAAAGATACCTGTTGCAAGTCCTGCCGCCATGCCCGCAAGCGTTGCAGCAAGCAGCGCAACGTATACATTTCTGCCGGAAAGCATAACCATAACCGCAACCGCACCGCCTGTGGCAATGCTGCCGTCTACGGTCAGGTCTGCGTAATCCAGCACTTTATAGGTGATATACACACCGACTGCCATAATGCCCCAAATCAGTCCCTGAGCAATGGAGCCGGGGAGCGCGTGAAACAGCGCAGCTAATTGAAACATCGGAATCTCCTCCTTAAAAAGACCTGAAAGACCCTGAGGACGCCGTCCCCAGACCCCTGCAAGGGCTTCCAGCCCTTGACCCGTCTGCCAACCACATTCCACGCGGTTGGGAATAAACTTACAATGAGATATTATTGCGATTTATTCAGAAAATTTTTTCAAATATGAAGAAAGTCTTATCATAGCAAATCTTTCGTTACCCAATCATTCTTGGAAACAACGCCAGCCGCATGGATATGCGGCTGGCAGTAAATTTCTTTGCCCGCTTTCTTTCAAGAAAGCGGCGGGGTCCTGGTCAGAGCCCCACACTAACAGAGCGGCATTATCACTCAATTGCTACTAAATCCTCCGGAACTTCAACCCCGATTGCCGTTGCAACCTCTGCATTGTATTTCGGTGTAATATTATCTGAAACAAACGCAATCGGCATTTCCGCAGGGTTTGCACCGTTTACAAGGACGTCATATGCCATTTCGCCCGCTTTCTGGCCCAGCTCGTAGTAGCTGATGCTCAGCGTCGCAAGCCCGCCGCTACCGCACATGTTTTCCTCACCGCAGATAACAGGAATGCCAGCAGGCACCGTTACATTTTTGATGATTTCCATATTATTTGCCATGGTATTGTCTGTAGGGATGTATACGGTATCACATTCGCTGACAGCCTTTGTGATGACCGCCTGTACCTCGTTGGAATCCGCCGCTGTGTATTCTGCAAATTCCAGACCCGCATCGCTCAGGTATCCCTGTGCCAGCTCAGACTGGAATACAGAATTCGGCTCCGCACTGCAATATACAATAGCTACCTTTGCAGCATCCGGGCATACTCTTTGCAGCAGGGCAATCTGTTCGTCAACAGGTGCAAGGTCGGAAACGCCGGTCACGTTCCGCCCGGGTGCATCGTTCTCCTCAATGACGCCGGCTGTCTTAAAGTCTGTTACGGACGTACCGATAACAGGGATTTCGGAAGTTGCTGCCGCCGCGGACTGCAAAGCTGAAGTCGCATTTGCCATAATCAGGTCAACGCCGTCAGATACAAATTTCGTCGCAATGGTCGTGCAGTTCGTCTGCTCGCCCTGTGCGTTTTGGTAGTCAAAAGTGATGCTGTCGCCCAGCAGTTCTGTCAGCTTATCCTGAAAGCCCGCAGTTGCCGCATCCAGCGCAGGATGCTCCAGCTGCTGCACGATGCCAACGGTGTAAACCTTTGCACCGCCGTCTTCCGCGCTGTCTTTTTCCGCAGGCTGGGCAGAGCCGCCGCAGGCTGTAACTGCCAGAGCCATCGCCATAGACGCGGCGATTATGCCCGTAATTTTCTTCATTTTCATAGTAATCCTCTCCCTCATTATCAAATATTTGATGCGCTTTTGCGCACATTTGTTTTTTGCTTTTGTACTTGTATGCGTATACGCGTTGCATTGATAAAGCATATTATAGCACGCTATGCTTCGATGTCAATACAAAAAAAGCCGGAAATCCGGCAGGGAATCATGCATTGTATGCTCAAAGCATATCGGCTGGTTATTTTTGGATATTTTTCCAAACTTTGTTTGAAATGCACTATTTATTTGTATAAAATGTCCTTGAGAAAAAGACAAAAAAAAGAAAAGCGGCAAAACCATTCAAGTTTTACCGCTTTTTTCGTGCTTTTTTCTGCGCCGCCGTATCCGGCGCATACTATTGCGGGCATTGCGCCGCGAATATCAGTTGCCCTGGAGCATCTTCTTTACAAAGCCTCCGACGAGCTTCATATCCGCACGGCCCTTTACCTTCGGCGTAACAGACGCCATGACCTTGCCCATGTCCTTAATAGAAGCCGCACCGATTTCGGCTACTGCTTCCTCCACAATCTTCTTGATCTCGTCTTCGTTTAACTGCTCTGGAAGGTAGCTTAACAAAATCTCGATTTCCTTATTGAGTTTCTCAACCAGGTCTGTCCTGCCGCTTTTCAGAAAATCAGGAAGGGCGTCCCGCCTGCTTTTCAGCTGCCTGGAAATAACGTCCAGCACGCCTTCATCGTCCAGTTCGATCTTATTATCCTTCTCGATCTGCAATATACCGGAGCGGATCAGCTGTACGGTATCCTTCCGCAGGGTATCCTTTTCTTTCATAGCAGTTTTCAAATCTGCAAAAAGCTGCTCTTTTAATGACATACAATCATCCCTTTTCGCCGTGAAAAAATCTGTAATTATCTGAATTTACGTTTTCTGGCGGCTTCGGATTTCTTTTTGCGCTTTACGCTGGGCTTGTCATAATGCTCTCTTTTGCGTACTTCGCCCATGATACCATCTCTGGCACAGGTTCTTTTGAACCGGCGAAGCGCGCTGTCCAAGGATTCATTTTCTTTAACTTTTACCTCCGACATGAATTTCCCTCCCTCCCAGATGCGAGATTCGTTTGGTGCAGTACGGCAGGAAAAGCGGCTATTCGCCTTTTTTACCATACATTTTAGAATTATACACAAAAACCGCCGTAACGTCAATAACAAACCGATATTTTTTTCAAGACACAAAGACCCTGGGGCCTGGCCAGGGACTTTACTGTCGGCCACATATCCATACAGCTGGAGGTTCTGCCCTCTTGTCCCGCCAAATACAGTTTTGCGGAAAATGGGTCAGGCATTTTTGCTTGTGGCAAAAACGGGCTTCGCCCGCCCTGCGGAAACAGGGTGCCAGAGGGCAGCGCCCTACCGTCTTATTCTTTAACTTTTTTCACCCTGGCAGGTGCATTCTTTTTTTCTTTCACAGGCGCGGCAGGCTTCGGCTCACGCTCCAGCACCGTCATGCCGAGCGGCGGCACGCAAATGTTCACACTCTGCTGGCACCTGTTCCATGCCACCGGCTCACTCCGCACCGCTTTTTTGTTCACAACGCCGCTGCCCCCGAAGCGCGTTTCATCACTGTTAAATATCTCCTTATACACGCCTTCCGCGGGTACGCCCAGCCTGAACTCAAAATACGTATTCGGCGTGAAATTACATACAAACACCAGCTCTTTATCCGCACTCCTGCGCACGAACGAAACCACCGAGCTGTCCTTATCATCACACTCTATCCACGAAAACCCGTCCGCATCATAATCCTTTTCCCAGAACGGTTTTTCCGCCAGATACAGGTGGTTCAGTTCCTTCATATATGTCTGCATATGGATATGGTCCGCATACTGGAGCAGATGCCAGTCCAGGCTGCGTGCTTCGCACCATTCCTGATACTGCCCAAATTCGCCGCCCATGAACAGCAGCTTTTTCCCCGGGTGCCCATACATGAACCCATACGCCAGACGCAGGTTCGCAAATCTCTGCCAGTCGTCCCCCGGCATTTTCCCGACCATAGAGCTTTTTTCATGCACGACCTCATCATGCGAAAGCACAAGTATGAAATTTTCCGAAAAATGGTACGCCATGCCGAACGTCAGCTTATTGTGGTGGTATTTCCGGTAAATCGGGTCATAATGGATATAGTCAAGGAAGTCATTCATCCAGCCCATGTTCCATTTCAGCGTGAAGCCAAGTCCGTTCTCTTTCACGTCCTTCGTCACGCCTTCCCACGAGGTAGATTCCTCGGCAATGAGTATCGCACCGTTGCCCTGACCGACCAATACGGAATTCATGTGCTTCAAAAATTCCACTGCTTCAATATTTTCCGTACCGCCATACTGGTTCGGCAGCCATTCGCCTTCATCCTTCGCAAAATCCAGATAGAGCATGGACGCAACAGCATCTACCCGCAGCCCGTCCAGATGGTACGCCTGCGTCCAGAAAATGCCGTTTGCCAGCAGGAAATTTGTAACTTCCTTTCTGCCGTAATTAAAGATATACGTCCCCCACTGGCGGTGTTCGCCGCGGCGGGAATCCTCATGCTCATAAAGCGCGGTGCCGTCGAAGCGCGCCAGTGCGAAATTATCACGCGGGAAATGCGCAGGCACCCAGTCCAGAATAACACCAATACCATTCTGGTGGCAGGTATCTACGAAATACTTAAATTCATCGGGAGTACCATAACGGCTGGTGGGCGCATAGTAGCCCGTTACCTGATACCCCCAGCTGCCGTCAAACGGATGTTCTTCTACCGGCATCAGTTCAATATGTGAAAAGCCCATCTCCTTCACATACGGCACAAGCTGCTCCGCCATTTCCGTATATGTCAGGAAACGGTTGCCCTCCTCCGGCACACGTTTCCATGAGCCGAGATGCACCTCATAAATATTCATAGGCTTTTTCAGCGCGTCCGTCTTTTTCCGCGCTGTCATCCAGCGTGTATCCTTCCATTTATAACGTTTCAGCGGATAAAGCACAGCTGCCGTATCCGGACGTTTCTGGAAAAACAGGCCATACGGGTCCGTCTTATCTACACGTCTGCCGTCGCACTGTGTCACATGGAATTTATACAGGTCGCCTTCCTTCAGGCCGGGAATGAAGATTTCCCAGACGCCGGATTCCCCAAGCAGGCGCATAGGATTCCTGCGGCTGTCCCAGAGGTTAAAATCACCGATAACACTGACGCTCTTCGCATTGGGCGCCCAAACCGTAAAAGACGCACCTTTTACGCCGCCATGCGTAATGAGCCGCCCGCCCATTTTCTCATAAATTTCATAATGTGTACCTGCGCCAAAAAGATAGCGGTCATATTCCGAGATGGAAGGCTCGAAGGAATAAGGGTCGTATCCCTTCCAGCTGTGTCCCGTACCATCGGTATATTCCAGCATGTAACGGAACCATTCCTCCCTGTCCTCAATGACTGTCTCAAAAAATCCATCCTGATGGATTTTCTCCATAGGGTATTTTTTGCGCTTGTTGACCGTATCGATGACTGTAATTGCCTCAGCCCCGGGCAGGTAGGCTCTTACGATCACCATACGCCTGCCTTTCAGCTCTGCTTCATGCATCCCCAGCACCGTATGCGGATCGCCATGTTCTCCGTTCACAATGTTGAAAATTTCATTTAAATCTGTTGTTGCCATACTGCCATCTCCTTTTTGAGATATTCTGAAGGCTTTACGCCTTTTTGTGTTATGATGTTTCATAAAATCACCCGCAAAACATAGTTTTGCCGCAATTCGGGGTCAGGAGGAAATCTCCCTTACATAGTAAAATCGCAGACATCATGCTCTGAATCTGCATAAAATTCTATTATCACTATCATATACTATCCGGCAGGATTTTTCCAGCCCCAAATAGCATGATTTTTTTACACATGCGGCGAAATACGGCAATTTGCCATGGGTCTTGTCAGCCAAAGAAAAAAAGCATATACTATTGTCAGGGATACATTTGTCTTTATATCACAAATAGAATCAGGAAAACGGTATGATTTTTATAAAACTGTTAAGGGGGGAATTTTTATGAAACTGATGTTTTTGGGCGCGGACCATGAAGTAACAGGCAGCTGCCACTACATCGAAAGCCGTGGAAAGCATATCCTGCTGGACTGCGGCATGGAGCAGGGGCATGATATTTACGAAAATCAGGAAATACCCGTTTCGGCCGCAGCAGTCGATTATGTTTTTCTGTCCCACGCACATATCGACCATTCCGGGCTGCTGCCCCAGCTTTACAAAAACGGGTTCCAGGGCAAGATTTACGCCACAGAAGCCACGACTGACCTCTGCCGCATCATGCTGCTGGACAGCGCGCATATTCAGGAATTTGAAGCAGCCTGGCGCAACCGTAAAGCACGCCGCGCAGGCGCGCCTCAGTTTGAGCCGCTTTATACCACAAAGGAAGCTATGGCAGTCATGGAGCATTTTATCCCCTGCGAATATGAAGAAAAAATACCCGTATGCGAGGGAATCTCTCTGCGGTTTACAGACGTCGGGCATCTGCTCGGCTCGTCCAGCATGGAAATTTGGCTGACGGAAAACGGCGTGACAAAAAAGGTGGTATTTTCCGGCGATATCGGCAATATCAACCAGCCCATCATACACGACCCGCATTTTACAGAATCTGCTGATTACGTTATCATGGAATGTACCTACGGCGACCGTATCCATAATGCCCCGCCGGATTACGAAGCAGAGCTGGCAAGATACATACAGGAAACACTGGACCGCGGCGGAAATCTTGTCATTCCGGCTTTCGCAGTCGGACGCACGCAGGAAATGCTCTATTTTATCCGCGAAATCAAGGAACGCAGGCTTGTAACGGGACATGACCATTTCAAGGTGTATGTAGACAGCCCGCTTGCCATAGATGCGACAAAGGTCTTTGTGGACAACGAGCTGGACTGTTTCGATTTTAAGGCGATGCAGCTTGTCAAACAGGGCATCAACCCGCTGGAATTTCCCGGGCTGAAACTCGCCGTCACAGCTGAGGAATCACAGGCAATCAATTTTGACAAAGACCCGAAGGTCATTATTTCGGCGTCGGGTATGTGCGAAGCGGGGCGTATCCGCCACCATTTGAAGCATAACCTCTGGCGTCCGGAATCGACCATTTTGTTTGTCGGTTATCAGGCTCTGGGGACGCTGGGGCGCAATATCATAGAGGGCGTGCCGGAGGTGCGGCTTTTTGGAGAGACCATCAGCGTCAAAGCACATATCGAGGAACTTGCCGGAGTCAGCGGACATGCCGACCAGAAGGGTCTGCTGAACTGGCTGGGGCATTTTGAGGAAAATCCAAAGCTGGTCTTTATCGTACATGGGGAAGATGCCGTCTGCGAATCTTTCTCGAAGCTTCTGCGGGAGGAGCATGGCTGCCGCGCATATGCACCGTACAGCGGGGCGTGCTTCGACCTGCTGACAGGGCAGATGCTTGCCGAAGGTGTCAAGATACCTGCGGCACATAAAGAGTATGACCATGCTAAGGCAAAAGCGCAGTCCGAAGGCGGCAGACGTGCCATCTATCTGGCAGAACAGCTGGATATGGCGGGCAGCAGGCTGCTGCGGATTATCAGCCAGAGCAAGGGCGGTGCGAACCGCGATATGGAAAAACTGTTGAATCAAATCAACGAACTTTGCAGCAAAGCGGAGAGGAAATGATGTCCGCAGGGTAAACAGGGATTGGAAAATACAGGTATTTTAAGGAGGACTTTCGGAAGTCCCCCCTGACTCTCTCCGTTTCCCAGAACAAAAACATCGCCCCTGTCTTTATATCAAACCATAAAGACAGGGGCGTTATCTATTCTCAATCATTCCTCTCTGCTTCTGCGCTGCATAACCTGTGCCTTAAACACATACTGACGCAGGGCTTCTTCTTCCCCTGTCCGCAGGTCCATAAAGCAGCAGCCATAACCTATGTAGCCTTCCTCCTCTTTCTGCGATCGAATGACCTTTGCACGCGGCATCATCTGCGGGGCAACTGCGGGAAGCGGAATAAGGAACTGCTGATTATCCACAAGCTCCTCTTTCGTGATAAACAGCAGACCCGATGCACTGATATCCTCAATGGTACCTTCACAGGTCTTGCCATAGGGTTTGCCCGTCGCGATATCCAAAAGGGCAATCTCTGCCCGCATGCGTTCCAGCCTGACCTTGATATCTTTGCGCCGCTGCACAGAAGGAAGCGTTTCGTTTATCTTCAGGTCAATCCCGACATACTGCTGTGTGGCAAAGCGTTTCGGTATAGGCATCACACTGCAGTGGAACGGCAGCAAACCAAACACATTGCTTGTCAGTATAACTTTTACCGTCATGCCCTCTTTCAGTATTTCATTCTGTCTGACCGCCAGATGTATATTTTCATCGTCCTTTGAAATGAAACGTCCGGACAGCAGGTACAAACCATCAGTGGTATATATTTTTGCAGTTTCATTGATCGGGATAGCCATATACGCTCAAATCCTTTCTGTAAAATACCCTGTTATTCTATATCCGTCCGGGCACATCTCCGGACGATGGAACAATTCATTTTGGTTATTTATCATTATATCCCGATATCGGCATTTAGGAAAGAGGAAAATGAAAAAAACAGCAAAGACAGACAAAGCCTGCTTTTTTATAGAGGACCCTGTCTGCCTTATCAGAAGCCTTCCTGCTGATTTTTTCTTACATACCCAAAATGTGCGCCACACCATTCACCAGCATACACAGCACTATCCCTGCCGCTGTGGGCAGCAAAAACGCAGCTGCCGTCCAAAACCGGCTGTTCGTTTCCCTGCGAATGGTGAGAAGTGTTGTCGCACAGGGGAAATGGCAGAGGGAGAACAACGCCGCACACGCCGCCGTCACCCACGTCCAGCCATTTGCCGCCAGAATCCCGCCGGTCTGCGCCATGCCTTCCGCCTCCACCAGCATGCCGCTTTGGCTGTAAACCATCAGCAGTATGGGAATGACTATTTCATTCGCGGGAATTCCAAGAAGAAAAGCTGCAAGAATCATGCCGGAAAGTCCCATCAGAGAACCCAGAGGCTCCAGAACGTCTGCAAAGGTATAAATCAGGGTGTGTCCGTTCCATTCCGCGTTCTGGAACAGCCAGATAACTGCTCCGGCAGGAATCGCAACCGTCACCGCACGCCCCAGCACAAACACCGTTCTGTCCAATATACTGCGCACCACAATATCCCGCACCTTCGGGCGGCGATAGGGCGGCAGTTCCAGCACAAAGGAGGAAGGAACGCCCTTCAGCAGTGTCCGGCTCAGGAGGAAGGACATGCCCAGCGTCAGCAGCACCGCAAGAATGATAAGCAGGAACACAAAACCGCCAGCCGCAACAGGATTTCCATTGGCGAAAAAGCAGCCCGTCAGCAGTATAAGCGTGGGAAAACGTCCGTTGCAGGGTACCAGGCAGTTTGTCAGCATGGCAATGAGCCTTTCTCTTGGAGATTCTATGATACGGCAGGCAGTTACGCCGGCGGCGTTGCAGCCAAAGCCCATGCACATGGTCAATGCCTGCTTTCCATGTGCGCCAACCCGCTGAAACAGCCCATCAAGGTTAAAAGCAATACGCGGCAGGAGTCCGAAATCTTCCAGCAGTGTAAAAAGTGGGAAAAAAATCGCCATAGGCGGCAGCATGACTGCTACAACCCAGCTTGCTGTGAGGTAGATACCGTCCATCAGCAGGCTTTCCAGCCAGAGCGGGGTATGCAGAGCGGCAAGTCCTTCTCTCAGTTCTGTGCCCCAATAGCGGAAACCGTCCATCAGGAGGTCAGACGGGAGGTTTGCCCCTGCAACGGTAATCCAGAATATCCCACCCAAAAGCAGGAGCATAAGCGGGATACCCGTTTGGGGGGAAAGCACAAAGCGGTCGATTCGTTCGGTGTACACGTCCCCTGCGGAGGGTTTCTGCACGACTTTTCCCGCAATCTCCTCCGCACGCCGCAGGAATGCCAGCGACCGCAGTTCGCGGAACTCTGCCAGCGCACTGCCGCCATTTTCCCGCGCCAGAAGTTCTGCCGCCTCTGCCCGCATGCGCAGCTCCTCCTGCTCCCAGAAATCCTTACAGGCGTTTTGGGCACATTCCGCAAAAGCGGAACCGTCCCCTTCCAGCAATCGTCCGCAGAAAAACTCCCTGCTCATGCCCTCCGGCACAAGCCTCCCACAGCTTTCCAGCAGATAGGCAAACGCTTCGGGAAGGCAGCCGCAGAGCCCCGTCCGTTTTGGCTGCACCTTCCGCCTGCCGGAAAGAATTTCTGTCAGCGCGGCTTTGAGGCGGTCCAGCCCCACACCCTGCCTTGCCGCCATTTCAATTACAGGGACGCCCGTTTCTTCCGACAGCAGACCCGCGTCCACAGCAATCCCTTTCTTTTGCGCCTCATCTGTCAGGTTCAGGCAGAATATGACGTTTTCCGTCAGTTCCATGACCTGTAAGCCCAGTGGCAGGTTGCGCTCCAGAGAAGTCGCGTCCAGAATCACGATAACAAGGTCGGGAGCTTCATAGGAAAGAAATTCCCTCGCGGCACGTTCCTCCGCGCTGTCCGAAAAAAGGGAATAAATGCCCGGCAGGTCATAGAGTGCGGCATCTCCACAGGGCAGCGAAAACGACCCTGACGCGCTGCCCACCGTTTTCCCTGACCAGTTCCCTGTATGCTGTTTCAGCCCCGTCAGAGCGTTGAATACAGTACTTTTGCCTGTATTCGGATTCCCTGCCAGCGCAATGCGGAACTGCCGTTTTGTTTCAGCCATCACTCCCCGCCTCCTCCGCCAGAATCTGTGCCGCATCCCTGTCACGCAGGGCGATCAGCGTATCCTTTACCCGGTACACCCGCGTTCCACCGCCTGTACATTCATACATCGGCAAAACCCGGCTGCCCCGGAAAAAGCCAAGGTCAAAAAAACGAAGCCGCTCCTCCCCGAAAACCTCCCGCACAAGGCAGGGGCAGACCGTTGGAATCTCCGTCAGCTTTTTTACTGCCATGCCGTTTCCTCCCCGCAGAAATTGTTATTTCCAATATATCCTGCGGGGGGCAGATTTGTGCCTGCCCTTCTTTTCTGAAACACATAGATATGCTATACTGTTTCCATACCTTCGTTTGACAAGGGTATATACGGTCCCTTGTCAAGCGAAGGTACGAAGGAGGGAACTTTATGAACGAACAGCTTTGGAAACTGCTGCAAAAAGCAAGGACGGACGCGGCTCTGCGCCAGAGGATATGGGAAACGCGGAAAGACAAAGACCCCGCGCTGGCGTTATGTCTGCTGGCAGAGGCAGAGGGCTTTCCGGTGAGCGTCGGAGAGCTTTTCGCGGAGGGAGAGGAATTTTGTGCCAATCTGCGGAAAAGCTGCAACGGCGGCGCGTCCGAGCCCATCGAAGGCTGGCAGGACGGCTACGACATGTTTTTTTCCTCAATGGAGATTTTAGAAAAAGAAGTTTTGTAAACAACTGAAAAAAATCCCAGCATAGCCCGCCAGAAGCCGGAGATACTGATGGCAGAGGAGGCGAAAACATGAACGAGGAATTATGGAAACTCCTGCAAAAAGCCAAAAAGGACGCGGCTCTGCGCCGGAAGATATGGGAAACACGTCAAAAAAATGACCCGACGCTCGCCCTTTGCGAGCTGGCAACAGAGCTGGACTGCCCTGTAACAGCCGGACAGCTTTATGCCGAAGGGGAGGGCTATCTCTCCGACCTGTACAGGAGCGTAGAGGGCGGTGCGGCTGACCCGCGTCCGTCATGGGGCGATGTGGACGGACTGTTTTTTGCCGCACTGGAAAGCATGGAACAGGAAATGCAGAAATAACAGGAGACGGCCGCCGGAAGAAACTGTGCGGCTGTTTTTTCTGTACAAAAAACGCGGCAGGTCTGGATTTGTACCGCCAAATATGGTATGATTTCCTTAACACACAGCAAAACACAACAAAAATCACAATTGAAACTACAACAAATGACAACAGACAGGCTCTGCACAGGCGACCAGCAGGGTCTGTTTTTCAGTCGGACGGCGGCAGGACGCTCTGCCACATGGTTAAGGAGTCGGATAAAATGGCTTGGCTGGGTTTTATTACCTTCCTAATGATATATTGGTGTATTTTTATGGCAGCGGTGACAGGGCGGCTCGGCTGGGGTCTGCTGACGGGCTGGCTCGTGCCGATACTGGCTATGACGCTGAGCTTCCGCAGCGGTATGGCGGTCAACGGGCTGATGGTTTTAATCTGCCTCCTGATGTTCCTGTTCTGCCGGCATGGGCTGACGGACATACGCATGTGGAACACAAAGCAGCGCAAACGCCACAGCGTGCTGTTCTGCGTGCTTTACATGGTGACATTCCTGCTGATGTTTTATTCTCTGGCAATGGCGCAGATTCATGGCTACCTGCTGAATTTGCAGGGCTGGGGCAGTGAAAATCTGCGGTTCTGGCGTCTGCTTTTGACGATTATACCGCTCCTTGCGCTGAATTATAGCTATACCATGATGCTCTATACTGCAATAGACCGTTCCATCTTAAAGAAGCGGGAGCTGGTACTGCTCTCCTGCCGGCTGTTCATTTCCAGCAAATCCGGCATAGATAAGGGCATTTATCAGGGGTATTTTCTGGAGGGCGTCAGCAATGGCGTGACCTACCATTTCCAGATGACTGCGCGGACGTATTATATGCTGAAAAAGGAAACCTCTCTGCGGCTCCAGATACGGACGGGGCTGTTCGGCGGGATATACGTCATGGAATTGGACGACCCTGAATTTCTCAAGCGCGTACGGCGGCGGGACAGGCACGACCTGAAGGTCGGCACAGTGCTGTTTCTGCTGGCTTTCGCGGCAGGGATATTTATATTCTGGCATTTATAAAATACTGTAAAACCCCCTTCTGGAAATCATTTCAGAAGGGGGTTTCTGTTTCGGTACTTTTTAGGCCTGTTCCAGCTTTTTGCGCATGGTTTCAATCTGTTCGTCTGTCAGTTCCATCGGCTTATACTGTATGGTGATGCCGTCGTTTTCATAGCGCGGAATCAAATGCAGGTGGAAATGGAATACCGTCTGCCCTGCAACCGTTCCGTTATTCTGCATCACATTCATATGCTCGAAACCGAGCACTTCCTTCATTGCCCGGGCGATTTTCGCCGCCAGCGTAAAGAGCCGCCCTGCCTGCTCCGGGTCGATTTCAAAGATATTCGGCGTATGGTTTTTAGGCAAAATCAGCACATGTCCCTCGTTTGCGGGAAAACGGTCCAATATCGCCTTAAATTCCTCGTTTTCGTATATCGTTGCAGAAGGAATTTCCCCTGCAATGATTTTACAGAAAATACAATCGCTCATTCTACTCGTCCTTTCTTTTGTCCGTCATAAAATACACTTTAGACGAGTATATCACAAACCGAGCCGGATTCCCATAGCTTCAGGAAAAATATTTCGAGTAAAGAAAGCACAGCCCGTTACAGTGGTTCTGTTTGTCCGTCACCATTTCATAAAACGGGTCACGCAGGTCATTTTCCGGCATGGAAAGCAAGAGACTGCGGAAAAAGCCGATATCGTCCATCTCGGTCAGCATGGTTTCCTCCAGCATGTCTGCTGCCTCTGCGGCCTGGGCGTCCTCCGCGGTTTCGGTGTTCTCCAGTGTCTGAATCTCGCCGTATATGGAATAGATAATGTCCTTGAGCTGTTTACTGTGCTTCTGCTCGTCCAAAAGCATGGTTTTCAAAATATCCGCGCTTTCTGCCAGCTTTGGCTCTGCCAGCAATGCCTGATAACGGCAGAACATCGCGTCCGTTGCCGCCAGCGCAAGCTGTAACAGTTCCAGCAGACGGCGGTCATCAGAGAGCGGCGCCTCCTCCTTCGCCTGCACCTTTGCAGTATAAAGGTGGGTATTACGGTTATATGGATACATCGGCAATCTTCCTTTCGGGGTTTTCTATCAGCTTATGCCCGCAAACGGGAAAAAATCCTTGCCTTGCGTAAAAGCATAAAATTTCGGGCTTTGAAGACCTCTCTGGCGTATCAACGGAATGGCTTGAAAAAGCAGGTTTTAAGCATTGTCAATTCTCCTTCTCTACGCTATATATTTTTACTGCCTGTTAAAATAATGCACGATATTTTGCCGTTATTTGTCAATCTCCCTCTTATTTGAAAAGAAATGAAAGAAAGTCTGGAAGTTACTTCCTTTTTCTGCTATGATAAGAAACAGTGCAAAAATCAAGCCAGAGGTGGAATTTATGAAAAGAATCGTACTGACCGGGGGCGGCACAGCCGGACACGTAACCCCCAACCTGGCACTTCTGCCGCACCTGCGGGCGGAAGGCTGGGAAGTGCTTTATATCGGCTCGGAAAGCGGTATTGAAAAAACGCTGATGGAGCAGGCGGGCGTACCGTATTACGGTATCCCTACGGGGAAGCTGCGGCGTTACCTCTCCCGTCAGAATATCAGCGATATGTTCCGCGTGGTGCAGGGGGTCAAAGAGGCGCGACTTCTGCTGAAGCGGCTCAAGCCTGACCTTGTGTTCTCCAAGGGCGGTTTTGTTGCCGTTCCTGTTGTGCTGGGTGCAAAGCGAAACAAAATACCTGTCATTATCCATGAATCGGACATCACGCCCGGGCTGGCAAATAAAATCGCCATGCCCTCAGCAAAAGTCATCTGTACGACCTTCCCTGAAACACTGGAATATATCCCGAAGGGACGCGGCGTCTACACAGGCACACCCATTCGCGGGGAACTGTTCACAGGCAGCCGGAAAAAGGGTCTTGCCGCCTGCGGATTTGACGGGAAAAAGCCCGTACTGCTGCAAATGGGCGGTTCTCTGGGCGCAGTAAAGCTGAATAACTGCCTGCGGGACTGCCTGCCCGCCCTGCTGGAAACCTTTGACATTGTACATCTCTGCGGGAAAGGACATCTGGAAACAGAACTGAATGGACAGCAGGGCTATAAACAGTTTGAATACGTTTCCGATGGGCTGGCAGACCTGTTCGCGGCAGCAGATCTCATCGTTTCGCGCGCGGGGAGCAACTCCATTTCGGAATTTCTCGCGCTGGAAAAGCCGCATCTGCTGATACCGCTTTCCGCAAAAGCCAGCCGGGGCGACCAGATTCTCAATGCCGCGTCCTTTGAAAAGCAGGGCTTCGCGCGTGTATTGCAGGAGGAGGAACTTTCGCCGGAAATGCTGCTGGGGAACATTCAGACGCTGTATGAGTGCAGAGAAAAACATACCGCCGCAATGCGGGACTGCCATGGAAAAAACGGCGTTGAAGGCGTAATGGCACAAATACGGGCGGTTTCCTCTGATATTTAATAAACTTTTAAGAATTTACGAATTGACACCCCTCCATTTTGTATACTACAATGCTTTCTATGGACTCTCCACCGGTGAAAAGGCTGGCGGAGTATACGGAAAACGCAGAACGGAGGGATTTCTTCATGAAATGGTATAAAGGTTTGATTGCGGCGGCAGTTCTGACGTTCCTTGCTGTCGGCTGCGGCGGAGAACAGCAGGCGCAGGAACCGGGCAGCAGCGGCACAATCTTACAGGCACAGCTGCCCGCGAAAGACGAGGAAATCGCAGTCATCACAACATCTATGGGTGATATCACACTGCGGTTCTACCCTGAGGAGGCCCCAAAGGCAGTCGAAAACTTCAAAACGCTGGCAAAGGACGGTTATTATGACGGTGTAATCTTCCACCGCGTAATTAAAGATTTTATGATACAGACGGGCGACCCCACCGGTACAGGCGCAGGCGGCCAAAGCTGCTGGGGAGAGGATTTTGAGGACGAAGTATCCGAAAAACTCCATTTCTATCGCGGTGCGCTGGCAATGGCAAACCATGGGCAGAATACCAACGGCAGCCAGTTCTTT
>CAMQRG010000006.1 GCA_947036475.1 uncultured Clostridia bacterium | reverse complement strand
TATGGGCAGCGCGGCGACCGCGCGGGATACACAGAGGTCGAACTGCTCCCGATATTCGGGATTCTGCCCGCCGTCCTCTGCGCGGCTGTGTATACAGCAAACATTTTCCAGCCCCAGCTGTGCCGTAACTTCTTCCAGAAAACCGATGCGCTTTTGCAGGGAATCCAGAAGCGTCAGCCGGATTTCCGGACGCGCGATTTTTAGCGGCAGACCGGGAAAGCCTGCGCCTGTTCCTACGTCAATGACGGAAAGCGTACCCTGCCCAATGGCGGGGGCAAGGCTCAGGGAGTCTGCGAAATGCTTCAGCACAACTTCCCGTTCCTCTGTGATTGCGGTCAGGTTCATTTTTTCGTTCCATTCCAATAAAAGCGTGAGATACGTCATAAACTGGCTGACCTGTTCTTCCGCCAGCGGCACGCCCATTTTGCCGCAGCAGTCCGCCAGAAGCGCGGCGGCGTTTTGCCTGTTTTCTTCCATGTATGGCCTCCTTATTATTGTGTAAAAGACCAGAGCGTCCAAGGTTTTAAGGTCTTATCTCCGTTTCCTCTGCTCCAAAGCAATCAGCAGTACGGAAATATCCGCGGGAGAAACACCCGTAATCCGCGACGCCTGCCCAAGCGAACGCGGGCGCACTGCCGTCAGCTTCTGCCGCGCCTCAATACGCAGCCCCTGTATGCTTTCATAGTCCATGTCCTCCGGTAAAAGCCGGTTTTCCAGCTTCTTGAACTGTTCTACCTGCTTTCTTTGCTGGCTGATGTACCCTTCATATTTAATCTGAATGTTGACCTGCTCTCTTACGGCGGCGGGCAAATCAGGGCGCTCAGGGTCGATTTCCGCCAGCTTTTCATAGTCCAGTTCCGGACGTTTCATTAAGTCCGAAAGGCGTACGCCAGTTTTGACCGGCGATGTGCCGTATTTTTCCAGGAGGGCAAGCAGCTTTTCCTCCGGCCCCATTGTAACTGCCTGTACCCGTTCGATTTCCCCGCGTATCAGTCGTTCTTTTTCCAGCAGGGCGGCGTACCGTTCTTCGGAAATCAGCCCGATTTCGTGCCCGATAGGGGTCAGCCGCTGGTCTGCATTGTCCTGCCGCAGCAAAAGGCGAAATTCTGCCCGGCTCGTCATCATACGGTAAGGCTCCTTGCTGCCCTTGTTCACGAGGTCATCAATCAGTACGCCGATGTATCCGTCTGAACGCTGCAAAATAACGGGGTCTTTCCCCTGTAAATATCGCGCGGCATTTACGCCGCCAATGAGCCCCTGTGCGGCGGCTTCTTCATAGCCGGAACTGCCGTTGAACTGCCCCGCACTGAAAAGCCCGTGATAATCCTTAAATTCCAGAGAAAGCCGCAGCTGTGTCGCGTCGATGCAGTCGTATTCTATGGCATAGGCAAAACGCGTGATTTCGCAGTGCTCCAGCCCCGGAATCGTTCGGTACATGGCAATCTGCACATCTTCCGGCAGAGACGAGGACATTCCCTGAATATACATTTCTTCCGTATTTTCGCCCTCCGGTTCTACAAAAAGCTGGTGGCGTTCCTTATCGGCAAAACGTACTACCTTGTCCTCTATGGAAGGACAATAGCGCGGCCCTGTGCCTTCAATCAGCCCGCCGAACAGCGGTGAGCGGTGGAGGTTGTCGCGTATGACCTGATGGGTCTTTTCGTTGGTATAGGTCAGCCAGCAGAGTGTCTGCGGGCGGGAAATTTCCTCCGGCGTATGTGTGAAGGAAAAGGGAACGATGGTGTCATCGCCTGCCTGTGGCTGCATTTTGGAAAAGTCAAGTGAATTTTTATTCATTCTGGCCGGCGTGCCTGTTTTGAAGCGGAACAGCGTAATGCCCATGTCCCGCAGGCATTGGCTCAGCTTTGTGGCGGGCATGAGGTTGTTCGGCCCGCTTTCTGTGATATTCTCCCCCGTCAGACAGCGGCTTTTCATATACGTTCCCATGCAGAGCACTGCCGCGCCGCAGGGGTAGACCGCCCCGCCTGCCGTAACAACGGCTTTCACGCGCGAATCCTCCATTTGAATCTCCACGATTTCTGCCTGCCTGATTTTCAGATTGGGCGTGTTTTCCAGCCGCTGTTTCATTTCTTCATGGTAACGCGTTTTATCCGCCTGTGCGCGCAGGGAATACACAGCGGGCCCTTTGCCGGTATTCAGCATTTTTGTCTGAATATATGTCCTGTCAATGACCTTGCCCATTTCTCCGCCCAGCGCGTCGATTTCGCGCACAAGGTGCCCCTTCGAGCTGCCGCCGATGGAAGGGTTGCAGGGCATCATGGCAATACTGTCCAGACTGATGGCGAACAGCACCGTATTCATGCCAAGGCGTGCGGAGGCAAGTGCAGCTTCGCAGCCCGCGTGCCCGCCGCCGATAACGGCTACATCAATTGTTTCTGCTTGATACATATTCAAAACTCCTTTGTAAGTTGGAAAGGCACGACGCCGCCTTATGGGCGTTGCCATAGGAAAAATTCATTTTTTGAAGCGTCTGAAAAATCAGAATTTTTCAGAAAAGATAAAATTTCAGAAGAAATTTTCTCATGCAACAGCCGTCAGGGTTTGACTTAAGAATCCAAGCCAAAAGAAAAATTTGTTTTCTTAAGTCAAGCCGCCTTTACAGGTTTCTTTTATTATAAACAATATCGCGGAAATTGCAAATTTTTGAGCTGTTCCACTGGCCTTTCTGCGCTTTTGGAACGAAAAAAGGGCTTTTGCAGCCCTTATGGAAATGTCAGCACAACCTGTCACAAAAGCCGGAATCCGGCCAAAAAGACGGGCATCATCTCCCGCGCGTACTGGCAAAGGGAATATTCCCCGTTACAGATGCACCAGTCGTAAATCAAAGCCCTTTCACACAGGGCGTAAGCCTTGACGATTTCATTCACAGAAACATCAGCCCGAAGTTCCCCACGCTGCTGCCCTTCCATGATTATCTGGCGCAGCAGCTTATAATATACTCTGTTATGGTCGAGCAGGTGTTTCGCCCCTGCTGTAATCAGCTGGGAGGAATACAGCCGCGCCACCAGATCCAGCGATACGCTGTTGTCTATCATCAGGAACAGTTCCCGATTCAGGTACATCAGCTTTTCAAAGCTGTCCTGTTCAGGGGGCAGCGTTGGTATCAATTCGGAATATTTATCGTCAAACAAATCGGAAAGAGAACTTAAAAGCGCATCTTTCCCACTGAAATAATGGTAAAATGAGCCTTTCGATGTGCCAGATTCTTCCACGATTTCCTCTACGGTCGTATCGTCGTAGCCATGTTCATAAAACAGCTTCCATGCCGCCGCAACGATACGGCTTTTTGTATTGCGGGTATTCTTTTTCGCCAAGCGGGTCCCCCCTTAAACTTTTTTCCATTTCAGGCTGACAAGGTCATGTTCCCGTATGGTGCGGACAAGCCGCTGCGGAAAATCCTCCGCTAGAATATCCCGCGCGTCCAGCATTTCCAGCCCTAATTCCTTGGCGCGGCTGAATGTGCCTGTGCCTTCCTTTTTTTCCCTGCCGAATGCAACGATTACGCCTTTGGAGAACCAGCCGCCGAGCCGTTTTTTTGCAATCAGCAGTTCGTTCAGTGCGGCGGTATCTGCGTCCCGCAGTTTGCAGGAAATGAAAACGGGCAGAGAATGGTCCATCAGAATGACGTCAATTTCGTTCCCAGCAATGGTCATGCCGTCATAGGCGTTCCAGTCTATCATGGTGCCAAGTTTTACGTCGTCAAACATGCCTGTAGATGCTGCCGCTATGTATACATATAATTCCAGCCAGACGCCGTAGCTGATGCAGTAATGCCTGTCCTCCAGCGTGCAGAAAGAAAACTTCACCCAGTTGTCGTCCATAACAAGGTTTTTGAGAAAACCCAGCCGTTGAAATTCCTTCAAAATTTCGCGGTCGGCAGAAACGGGCTTGCCGTTTTTCATATGGATATTTCTGCGGCTTTCCATATAAAGTTCATGCGGCAGATGGCGTGATGCAACAGTCTGCAAAAAGCTGCATGTGGATTTCCACTGCGGCAGATGGCGGAACAGAAAACGCGCCATTTCCATGATGGGCTGAAAACGTTCCTTCTGCGGTGGGTGGTGGGATTCCCCAATGAAGCATGCGCCCTTTGCGTCCAGAAAGTCCTCAAGGGAAAGCGTTACGGTCTGCGCAACAATATCGTCCGTTTCCACGTCCGTAATGCAGCCATGGAGCAGGTCGGTATGCAGCATACGGATTCCCGTTTCGCGCCCCGCCTTGTAACCGCCGACGGTCATCAGCTCGCTCCCGCCCGTCAGCTCCAGCGCGCAGTCGGCAGGGGCGTTTTCGGCAATTACGCGGAAAACGGCCTGACGTATTTTCGGTACGGAAAGAATATCCACCGGCACAGCCTCCAGCCGAATATCGGGCATATGCCGCCGGAAACAGGTTTCCAGACTGCGGAATGCAGTCCCGTCCCGCAGACCGTTGTCGTAGAGGTAAACAACCTTTTCCGGACGCAGCGTCAGCGGTGCAACAATATTTTTCAGTACGTCCTTATCATAAAATTCAATTAAAACCTTCATGGGCGTTCCCCCTTCCGGCACATTTCCAAAGGTGTTCTTTCCTGTTATTCTTCAATAATGGTTTCTTCCTCAAATTTCACAGATTCTTTCGGCTCATCGGCAGATTCTTTTTTTGCGCGTCCGCCGAAAACCGCGCCGAAGTTCAGTTTATTCACAACGCCGGGAGCCATATCAATCAGCTTGCTCACTGCGTCCTGATTTTTAATATTTATCATCTGTACGCTGTCCCCCTGAATGACGAGAACGGCGGAAGGTGTGATTTTAGCGCCCATGCCGCCTGCGGCATTGACGTTTTCCTTTGCGCCCGCGCCTACGCCGACGGCAACCTCAATCAGCGGCAGGAGTGTCAGACCGTCCAGTTCAATTGCTTCGCCTACAACGGTCTTGGTCGAAACCAAATCTTCCACCTTATGAAACAGCACGTCAACGGATTCATTAAAATCTTTTCCCATTTTTCCACCAAACCTTTCTTTTGAAAACTTTGAGGGCTTTAGTCTGCACTCCGTTCCGGTCGGCGCTGAACGAGCGTCCCCCGGACGCTCAGCGCCCTCAAACTCCCACAAGGGGCGCGCCCCTTGACCCATTTTCCGCAAAACTGTGTTTTGCGGGGTAACTAAAATATGGATATTCCAGACGCATGAAATGCGGCTGGCAATAAAGTTCTTTGCCCCGCTTTCTTTGGAAGAAAGCGGGCAGGGTGTGGGGCAAAGCCCCGCGAATCTCTTTACTTTCTTGCTTTCCAAAGCCTCCAAAGTGCGCGCCGTACAGGCTTTGTCAGCAGAAATGCCAGCACCGCCCAAAGCAGATATGCCAGCACAATGCGCCCTTTGATGCGGATTTCCACATCTTCCGCCGCAGCCTTGGAAAAATCGCCTTTTATCTGAATGTCATTGCCAAAACGCGCAGTCAGTATCCCAGCTGCCGCCAGCAGGTATCCCGTTGTTGTCGGGTCGCCTGTGCCGAATGTTCCTTTGATGAACAGATTCCCCGGCAATATGCCTTTCAGCAGCCGTTTCAGCAGCTTACCCAGCGCGGAGAAAATCCCCTTTTTATCTTCTATATGGATAATTTCCGAAACGATGGGCGGAATCCCCTTCTTTATCTTTTCTCCAGTTTCCTCCCCTGTAAAAAATGCCTCCTCATCTTCGGAAAATTCCATTTCGGGCAGGGGCGGCTCCGGTTCCGCAATGTCTTCCAGCTTTACGCGCCGCACCGTTTTGGCCTGCCGCCGTTCCATACTCTGCGCCTTAGGCGGCTCCGGTATGGGCGTGCTTTGCGGTATGGGCTCTGGTATGCTTTCCGGCGCGGTTTTCTCTCTTGCGCCAATAAGCAATACGCCAGCAGGCGGCGCATTGGCTGGAGCGGTTTCCTCCGGCGCGGTTTTCTGTTTCCGCTTCTTTTCTTTTTTTGCCTTTTTTTCCTTTGGCTCTCCGCCCAGAAGGGTGAGCCAAAGGACCTTCAGCCGGATTTTCAATCCGTTCTCCGCGTCATAGCTGCCCCGGCAGCGGATTCCCCCCAGAAGCCATGACACGCGAAACAAGCCGCCTGGTGCGTCTTTTTTTTCTCCTTCCACCTGATATTTGACTGGCGAAAACAACACCAGAAAAACGAGCAGAAGAAGCAAAAGCAGAACCGCCAGCAGCACAATGCCAATCCATTTGCATATCACAGCCAAAATCCAAAATCCATTCATACCATTCCTCAGTTCACAAATCGCTTATGCAGAAGCCTTGCCGCAAGCCAGAGCAGGAATGCCGCCGCAAGGAATATCCCTGCGCTCAAAAAAGCCGTATCCCTGAAAAAGCCTTCTGGCACAATGTTAATCAGCCTGTCTGTGGCTGGGTTCAGAAGCCAGTCGTTGTTGTCAAAAAGGAGCAGATGAAACCACGTGAAATATTTTGTGAAACTTGTTGTTGCCAGAGAGGCGATTGTGCCGACTGCCGCCAGAAACAGCCCCACACCCCATTGCAGTGTGCACAGAAGCACGCCGCCCCGTCTGCGCCAGAGCAGGAACAGCCCTGCAAGGGCGGCTGTCCAGAGCCCCCGCGTGCGCAGGCGTTCTGCCGCCAAAAACAGTTCTTTCACATCGTTCATATGACGTTTTTCCTTTTCGTTGAAAAAGTCCTGTATTCTGCCGTTGATAGATACCTGAATATCGAGGTCCTCTCTGTCGCCCCGCAGATAGTCCATCATCTCGTCCGTTACATAAAGCAGACTGTTCATTTCCATCGGCACATACCGCAGTACGTTATACTTTCTGTATTCTTTTTCAAAGTAACCGTCATTCCAGTACACTACCGCTTCCACTGCGGTAACCAGTATGGCATACATCAGGCAGAATGCCGCCAGCAGCCCTATGGCATGGTAAAACAGTTTCATTGCGTCCTCCGTATTTTCCCGTCTGGGGAGATTACAAAATCAGCTGGCTGGGGTCGCCCGCGTTGCGTCCGTTCGCGGCAGCCTCCTGCGCCATAAAAAGCAGCATATCCACAGCCTCGGCGCGCCCCATCGCAATTCCGGCAATCACGCCCTGCCGCCCTTTGTAGCGCGGTGTGAAAAGCTCTCTGGAAGAAAGAATTTCCAGACGGTTCCTGTCCGCGAAATATACGATGCAGTATAGCCGCAGAACGGGAATGTCCCGGCGCAGGCTGTAAATTACGGTTTCCAAATTTGTTACATTGTCCGCTACAAACAGGTTGTCAATCAGTTCCATTGCCGTATCCCCTTTCTGATAAAAACGTGAAAGCTGTCAGAAGCTTACCCCGTAAGTCTTTCAGTGCTTTGCTCTGTAAAAAAAGTATACCACAAAAAAGCGGACGGGCATACAAAAAAATCCTCCAATACAGAAAAAAGTGGATTTTGACGTCTGAAAATCGTTTATGTAATTGCGGAATGGGAATTCCTGCCCCTCCTGCCGCACGAATGTGCGGCAGAATATGGGTCAGAGGGCGCAGAAGCGCCGGCCGGAGCGGAAACAAGAGCCCCGCAGTGTTTTATGGTAAGGCCTTTTCCAGTTCAGAGATATGCTCATAGGGATATATTTTCAAAAGTTCTTTGTATTGCCGTACATCAAGCCCCGGCGTTTCGGTGTAAATCTTTATCTTCTCCTGTAAATCCGCCTGTGTAAAGCGCAGCTTCAGCTCCATAAATTTATCTTTTTCCATGCGTACCCTCTCCTTTTTTCTTTTTGAAAATTTCACTCAGACCCATCAAAAGCAGGAATCCGCCGAATATTTTCCGCAGCAGTTCGGCTTGCAGTGAAACCGCCAGAAATGCGCCGGCTGCCGCGCCTGCAAGCCCCAAAACCGCCAGCGGCTTTGCCGTTTTCCATGATATATTTCCCGCTTTCTGATGTGCAATCAGCGCAGTAACGGCTGTCGGGATAAAATAAATGAGGTTTACGCCCTGTGCCTGATGCTGGTTGATGTCTGTCAGGAACAGCAGGGCGGGTATGAGTATCGTGCCGCCGCCGATTCCCATGCCGCTGATAATGCCGGAGAAAAAACCCACTGCCAGAACGCCCGCCCACATCATAGCATCATCCTCACAGCCGCCGCCAGCATAAATGCGCCAAAAATGCGGTGCAGCCAAAGCCCGCTGACCTTCGCCAGAAGTTTTGCGCCCACAAGTCCGCCTGCAAGTCCGCCTGCAGATGCCCAGAGCGCAAGCTGCCATACCGCGCTGACGTCCGTTTTCCAGAGATAAATGATAAGCGAAAGCACAGACAGCGGCAGAATTACGGCAATCGCTGTTGCATGCGCTTTATGTTCCTCCACATTCAGAAACCGTTCCATCGCCGGAACGACGATTGTGCCGCCGCCGCTGCCAAACAGTCCGTTTGCAAAGCCCGTCACAATGCCAATCAGCGTTTTTTTCCATTTTTCAGACAATTCCTCCACCGCCTTTCGCGGTTAGTATGCGGGAGGCAGGCGGTTTTTATGCAAAAAGGCGCAGTCCGGAAATGCCGGAATGCGCCTTTTCGCTGGAAATGCTGTCTCCTCATCAGAAAGAGGGAAAATAAAGCGGATTTGTTCCGCGCAGAAACGCTCCCGCAGTCTCTGCCGCATTTCTGAGGTTTTTAATTCAGGACAGTTGCCGTACTGCCGCCGGTTGTGCCGGGCAGGCTGCCCAGACTATAGGTGTCGTTCATTGTACCGCTGAACCCATTGCTGACGCTGCCTGTACCGTTGATGGTACCGTCATTCATACGTCTGCCGCTGTTGATGCCGTAACCGTCCCAATAGGCTGTACCGCCGCCCGCATAAGTCCCTGCGCCGTAAACGCCGCTGCCATAAACGCTGTCATTATACCAGTCTGCTGCGCCGCCAAGGTTGTTGCTCGTCTTACCGCAGCCACCAAATAATACCGCGGCGACTGCTGCTGCCGCAAAAAGTCCTGTCTTTGGTATATGTCTGAACCCAAACTTCTGCATTTGCTTTTCCTCCTTTTTCCGTACGGGCAAATCAAACCTGTCCGTCGGTGAAAATTTGTTTTGCAGGATTATTGTCTGCCTTCCGGACGAAAAAAAACGTATCATTCGTTGGGATTTGGCGCAAATTTTGGCAGTTATGCGGATAGCCGCGGCGTGGAAAACTTGTTACAATAATAATCAAAACGAAAAAAAGACGCAGGTATTATGAGAGTTGCCATAAGAAAATTTCATTTTTTGAAGCGTCTGAAAAGGAGTGAATGGAAATGTTTTCAGAAAGAAAAAGCGGCGTGCTCCTGCACCCGACGTCCCTGCCTTCGCCCTATGGTGTGGGCGATTTGGGTGCGGCGGCATTTGATTTTATTGACCGCCTTGCTTCTGCGGGTCAGAGCCTCTGGCAGGTTCTTCCTTTATGTCCGACGGATTACAGCGGCTCGCCTTATCAGAGCTGTTCCGCGTTTGCGGGCTTTCCTCTGCTTATCAGCCTTGAACTGCTTGCGGAGGATGGCCTTTTGACCGAAGCTGATTTATCTGCCGCTGTCCAGCCGCCCCGCGCAAGGGTGGATTATACTATGGCCGCGGCTGCAAAGCTCCCTTTGCTGGATAAAGCGTTCCAGGCGTTCCGTACACAGGGCGTGCCTGCGGATTTCGCCGCGTTCCGGAAGGAAAACGCGTTCTGGCTGGAGGATTATGCTTTGTTCATGGCCCTAAAAACACATTTCTGGGAGGAACGCCAGAACGAAACAGGCGAAGGCTTTGCTGCGTTTGCCGCGGAATTTGAAGATACGGAAATACCGGAGGAAACTCTGCGCGGCTATTACGAAAGCGCGTGCTGGAATTCCTTCCCGCAGGCTCTGCGCAGGCGCAACGCGGGTTCCCTCAAAAAATGGCAGACGACGCTTTCCGGCGCGATTGAAAAAGAAATCTTCTTGCAGTATGAATTCCAGAAGCAGTGGCGCGCGCTCAAGGCATACGCCAATGAAAAGCATATTTCCATTATTGGGGACGCGCCGATATTTGTCGCGTTCGACAGCGCGGACGTTTGGGCGAACCAGAAGCTGTTTCAGCTTGACAGCAAGGGTTTCCCTGTTGCCGTTGCCGGCGTTCCGCCCGATTATTTCAGCGAAACGGGGCAGCTTTGGGGCAATCCGCTCTATGACTGGAAACAGCATGAGAAGACGGGCTTTGCCTGGTGGACGTCCCGGATACAGAAAAATCTGGCAGATGTGGATATTCTGCGCATCGACCATTTCCGCGGCTTTGAAAGCTATTGGGCCGTACCTTTCGGGGCGGAAAATGCGCGCGGCGGGGAATGGGAAAAGGCTCCCGGACTGAAATTTTTCCGGGCGTTGCAGGAAAAACTGGGCGTGCTCCCGCTTATCGCCGAAGATTTGGGCTTTATTACAGAGGAAGTGCGCGCTCTGCGCGAAGCGGCAGGGTTTCCAGGTATGAGAATCCTTCAGTTCTCGTTTGGCTCTGACGCAAATAATCCATACCTGCCGCACTGCTACGACCGTAATACTGTCGTATACACCGGCACGCATGACAACGATACCACGCTGGGCTGGTACGAAAATGCGTCCGAACGGGAAAAAGACCATTTCCGCCGGTATATGAACGTCAGCGGGAAAGACGCGGCGTGGGATATGATACGGCTGGCGTTTTCTTCCCCCGCGCAGCTTGCCGTTGTTCCTTTGCAGGATATTCTGGGCCTTGGTACGGAACACCGCATGAATATTCCCGGCACAACAGGCGGCAACTGGGGCTTTGCTTTCCGCTCTGAACAATGGACAGAGGGCTGCACAAACGGCCTGCTTTACCTGTCCCGCCTGTTCGGGCGCAATGGCGAACAGCTTGCCGCGCTGGACGCGCCGCCGGAGGAGGAAAAACAGCCCGAAAACGCGGAAAACATCTGATATAAGCCGCTTTTGGGAATCATTGTTAATAAACTGTAAGGACATTGTAACACAACTGTAATATTCATAGTGTATACTATCCGTAAGCTGTAAAAGGAGGTGGCAGAGATGAAAAGACAAATGAAAAAATGGCTCGGCGTTTTTGCTGCGGCTTTTATTTGTTTTTCACCTGTCAGCGCACTGGCTGCCGAAACAGACACGCCCCTGACCATTACCAGTGGTTTGGATCTGGAATGTGAGGAGGCGGAATGCACCTTCAGCGAAGCCCGCATCGTATATGGCGAAGCGGAGCCGGATACATGGATTACTTTCAAAGTTTCCGTGCCGGATCAAAACGGAGAGCCGGAGGAAATTTTTTCTGAAGAATTCTCCGTAGGCTCCTTGGGGCTGTTCAGCGCAACACTGCCGCTGGAAATGGGCTATAATTATGTAACCCTGACTGCGGAGCTGGACGGTTCTGATGAAACCGCTGTGGAAGTAACGATTAAACGTGTTCCGCAGAAGGTGAAAAAGCAGTTACAGCGCATGATCGCGCTGCCAGGTATGACGGCTGAGCCATAAAACAGCAGAAAGAAACGGCAGACGGGAAAGCGTGGAATGCGCTTTCTCGTTTCCTTCCTGTCGGGAAAAACGGAAATTGCAAATCAGAGCAGTATGTGGTACACTGAACATATCAGGGGGTGCAGATGTGAAAAAATATGAGTACGTACAGATTCATATTGGACGGATGGACGGCTCAAAATCCGGAGAAATCCGCCAGACCATCAATGATTATGCCGCGAAGGGATTTCGCTATGTCGGATTTGTGCCTGTGCGCGAAAATGACCGCGGAAAGATAACAGATATGGATTTGATATTCGAGAAGGACGCAGAGCTTTCCCAAGATACTGCACAGCCGTTTCCCCTTTGAAAGGAATTTCAGTATTTTTGTATATCTGGATAGATAATACATAGATTTCCCCAGCCGCATGAAATGCGGCTGCAAAAGGGTCAAGGGACAGCGTCCCTTGCGGGGCAGTGGGGCAGAGCCCCACGGTCTTTTACACGAAAAAAACGAAAAAGCGGTGAGATCAAATGAAGGTTTACAAAATTACGAATTTTGTCGTTGTGCTTTTGGTCATAGCCGCTGTTTACCAAACAGGACAGTTATGGCTGGAAGGAACAACAGGCTATAACTTTTTTTATGCTCTGGCGGAAAATTTCTCAGACCCGCGCCGTCAGGCAGATGGAAATGTCCTGCTTGCAACGCGTTACGCAGTCGGCGAGGGCGACGGCATGTTTTCTGTCTATTATCCGGACGATACCGGAAACAGTACCATGCTGAATGCGGCCAACCGTGCGCTGGAAGAAATCCTTGCCCCGAACGATTCTTCACCGGAAAAAACCACAGCGGACTGGAAGGAAATACTGGAAGACCGCTGTATTGTCATGCAGTATGATTTCATGATTGCAGGGGAGGAATACCTGAACAGCTATAAAAACCTGCGGAGCAGCCAGCGGCTGGAACGTTTTGACTATATTACTATTGTGCCCGCACGCCGGACAGGCGGGGAAAGCCGCGCATATTTCGTCAATTCCGATACGAATGAATGTGTCATGTTTCAATGCAGTGCAGGAGCGGCAAGCGCGTCACTTTACCAGCTTTTGGAATGTGGGGAAGGGGATATGCGCTATATCTCGACAGGAGAGAGGACAAGTGCGTCTGTTCTCTGGCGCAATCTGTTTGTGCCGCAGTGGGCGACACTGCCGTATGAATATGCGCCGCTGACGCAGGAATTTGTATTCGAGCGGGACGGGGAGCCAAGCCGCGCCGCTTTGGAAAATACAGTGAAGAATTTCTTCCGCAATTTCTCTGTGGACTGGAGCACGCGCGATGGGAACGGTGTTTTTACGTTCAGCGACAGCCAGACGGTCGTAAAATACCATCCGCCTGAACGCCTGCTGGAATATTACAGCTATGAAAATTACGGCACTGACAAAAACCGTATGGGGCTTTTGGAAGGCTATCAAATCAGCTGCAATTTCCTGAAAAACGATACCTCCCTGCAAACAGATATCTACCTTGCGGATATCCAGCGGACAATCAACAATGAAATCATCTATTATTTCGATTATGCGGTGGATAACCTTCCGGTCAGCCTTTCCCAGCCTGTGCAGGACCGTATCGGACAGCCGCATGCCATTCAGATTACACTGCGGAATCAGGCGGTAAAGGAATACCGCAGGTATGCGGTGAACTATCGGACGGCGGACGAAGCGACAGAGCAAATTAACGTGCAGTTTATCGACGCGCTGGACGAGGCGAATAAAACGTATCAGGCTGTTGTGGAGGAAAAAGTCATAACGGACGTGAAAAATATTTCATTGGGCTATCATGTAGATTTGACAGGCAGCATACGCCTGAAATGGTTCGTCACATTGTATGACTATACGTTTGTGGTAGATACCGAGCAGGAGCAGAATAACCTGACGGCAGTTTCTGCTACGCCGTAAAAACAGCTGAAAATCAAGAGCCGGAGCAGTCTGACTGCTTCGGCTTTTATGTGTTTTATATATGGAAGATTATTTCCTGTTTTATGATTTGGCTTGTGAGAATGTACGCAGAATCCATAATGAAGATACTTATGAGATGGAAGATTGAGATGACCCTGCCGCAGTGCAGACATTTATGGAGAGAGGCGGCCCCGATTTTTTCAGGCTTCAATACCTTCCTGCGTTTTGCGGGAAAACAAAAAGACAGTATACAAAATACTGCCTTTCTGGGTGTTGCCATAAGAAAAGTCCATTTTTGAAGTGTCTGAAAAATCAGGATTTTTCAAAGTGGCTAAAATTATAGAAGAAATTTTCTCAGTCAATTGCTAGCGGAGTCTGGGGGCAGGGCCCGGGTCTTTTACATCTCCCGCCGGCCTTCCAGCGCGCGGGACAGAGTAATTTCGTCCACGTATTCCAAATCGCCGCCCACAGGTACGCCGTTCGCGATGCGCGTGACCTTTACGCCTAATGGCTTTAACAGCCTGCTGATGTACATTGCAGTGGCTTCGCCCTCCACATTCGGGTTGGTGGCAAGTATCACTTCGTCCACGCCGCTGTCAATCCGCCTTAAAAGTTCCTGTATCCGAATATCCTGCGGCGTGACGCCCGTCATGGGCGAAATCGCCCCATGCAGTACATGATATACCCCGTGGTATTCCTTCGTCCGCTCATATGCCGCCATATCCCGCGGGTCTTCTACAACCATAATCATCTTGTGGTCGCGTTTGAGGTTCGCGCAGACAGGGCAGACTTCCTCCTCTGTCAAATTGCAGCAGACAGAACAGTAGCGCATTTTTTCCCGCGCTTCCAATATTGCCGCAGAAAGTGCCTCGGCCTTTTCCTGTGGCATATGCAGGATATGGAACGCCAGCCGCTGCGCAGATTTTCCGCCAATGCCCGGCAGGGCAGCCAGCTCCTCAATCAGCCGGGTGATGGGGTTTCCATAATAATTCATGATGTCCCTCTTTATCAGAACATGCCGCCCATGCCGCCGGTCAGCCTGCCCATTTCGTTATTATACATTTCTTCTACCTGACGGAGCGCTTCGTTCATTGCGGAAATGATAAGGTCTTCCAGCATTTCCACATCATCAGGATCAACAACGTCAGGGTTGATTTTCAGTTCCTGTATTTCGCGTTTGCCGTTTATCGTCACTTTGACTGCGCCGCCGCCGCTTGTCATTTCCAGTGTGCGCTCCGCAAGCTCCTCCTGCTTTTCTGCCATCTGTTTCTGCATTTTCTGCGCCTGCTTCATCAGGTTATTCATATTCATGCCGCCGAAGCCGCCGCCGGGAAATCCGCCTTTTGCCATATTGTATTCCTCCTTGTTTTTCATCTGTATTACACATTGTATCGGAAAGCTGCGCTTCTGGCAAGCGAATTTGGAAAAAATCAAAGGCATAAAGCGGCTTGACTTAAGAAACCATGAATTAAAGCTGCTCTGAAAAATCTTGACGATTCAGGCGTTTCGTAAAGCGAAATTTTCTTATGGCAGCGCCCATAAGAGAACGCCTTTTTTAGCGGACAAAAACCCCGGGTTTCTCCCGGGGCTTCTGTTTGTATTATACTAATACGTCCATTTTCTCTTTCAAAAAATTTGCAGGAACTGCGCCGATTACTGCGTCAACTGGTTTGCCGCCTTTGAAGAAAATCATATTCGGTACGCTCATCACCTGATATTTCATAGCCAGGTCTGCGGATTCATCAATATCCACCTTCACAATTTTCGCCTTGCCGGCATATTCTGCCGAAAGCTGTTCCAGAACAGGGCCCATCATCTGGCAGGGTCCGCACCATACCGCGGAAAAATCCACCAATACGGGAACATTACTTTCCAATACCTCTTTTTGAAACATATCTGATTTTACCTGCATCATAATACTGTTACCTCCTTTTTATCGCTGTCCGCGTTACATTCTTCCTGTATTTCATAGTATCCGGTTTGTTTTCTTTTTATGTTGCTGTCAGTATAACATAAAAAGGAAGAAAAAGCAATAATATTTCTTAAATAATAATTATTATTATAAATATTAAAAATTTTTTTCAGTATGGTGTATATTTTCCAAAGCGGCGGCAATACTGAAGAACGAGGATGTTATTCTCCCCCATCGGGCGGGCTTCCTTTGGGAAGAACGCCTAACAATAACATTCTTTCTACTTCTTCCCCTTAAAAAGGACGGCAGGTTTCTGCCGTCCTTTCTGTTTTGTCATATCAGTCATTGATTGCGGAAACAAGCCCTTCGCTGTTGAATACCAGTTCCACGTATTTTCCTCTGCATTTATCGTCCAGCTTTGTCCGGTCTGTTATGCCGTTTACGTCACATTCCGGTTTTATCACTGTCAGGAACGAGAGCGTATGCCCATCGTCTGTCTTAATGCGTACCGTATGGTCTTCGTCGTCGTATTCCTGCAATGTGCCCTCTGCGGCCTCCACGCGTACCGTAATGGTATCCACGCGGTATTTTTCGTCCAGCTTCGCGCTGACATAAACCTTCGTATCGCTGTCGTCCAGCAGTTCAATCAGCTTATCCAGAGATTCGCTGTTCATGCTCTTATGTTTGATTGTGATGCTCCTGCGTCCCAACCAGGCATAAGTGTTGGAATCCCCCTTGATTTTTAACCCGCCTGTGCCGGAAACCGCTGTGCCTTTCACGTTTACCATGCCGCGGCCGCCTTCTTCCAGAACGGTAATTTTATTGACCTCTCCGCTGCCGCTGAAGCCCAGTTCCAAAAGAGAGCCGACATAGCTTGTGCTGGCGATATCGTCAAGCGTATATTCGTCGTCTTCGCAGCCAAGACGCGGCGTATTGACAATATTCAGTTTCAGTTTTGCCCCGTCAGAGGTTTCGATTGTGATAAAACGGTCGCCGTCCCGTTCATATTCCACAAGTTTGCCCTGCGCTTTTGTCAGGTAAGCATCAATTTTGATGACGTTGTTCGATGCGTCTGCAAGAATTTCCGCATACAGTTCCACATCATCGCTGTTCGCCATTTTTTCAAATACTGTCCGCGAGCTTGTCACCGCGCTTGTGATTACCAGCGGGTAACGCACTGTATTGCCGTCTGCGTCCGGCCCGGTGTAAATATTGTTGTCATCGTCATCGTTTTTCACTTCTGTGTTATACTGTTTCAGCAGGTTGTAGCTGGTCGTCGCAGTCTTAAATCTCAGCGTATTTCCTTCCACAGAATCCACAACGCCCCTGCGTTCGGTCTGGTCGCCGCTTTCGCGCCATGCCGCCCGTGTATCGGAAATATAAACGGTCTTGATTTTTCCGCCGCTGTTGAACTCCATGCTGCAATAAATCTTATCGCCGTCAATATCATCATAGTATTTATCTGCGTTGCTGAGGGAAGCCTTTGACCATTCTCCCTTTTTCCAGATAAAGAATGTAATGTTGCTGACAGGGTTGGAGGAACCGAAGTTATATGTCACCTTTTCGCCGGTATCTTTAATAATCATCTTTTTCTCCGAGAAACCGAGCAGGTTAAAAATCTTATTCGCGGTATCCGCGTTTGATCTGGAACTGAACGGTACTTCCGAGAAAATAACCTTAACGGCCTTTTCGGTTTTATCTGCGGTTACTTTTACATACGTCGTCCCGCCGTCTGCCATTTCAATCATGTCACTGATGGGAGTTTTCCGGTTCCCGATATAATATTCGCAGTTTGACGCAAGCAGCAGCGAACGCTCCGTTCCAGATGCGACTGTAGCATAATTCAGATGGCTTTCTGATATGCTTCTGACCTCACCGGACATTGTGTAATCATCGCTGAATGTCACATGAAGCTCCTCAACGACCTCTACATCTTTCAATGTGGATTTTTTGCCGTCGTCCTCATACCTGACCTTTTCGCGCTCCGTGCCAATCATCAGGCCGACGTAAGCGTGTTCGTCCGAGCGCTTTTTATATTCGTCCTGTAAATCCCGCTTTGAGACCTGTTTGCCTTCCAGATAACAGATACAGTCGGAACCAATGCCATATTGATCCACGTCGCCTGTGTTTTCATTCTCCAAAGAAAGTAAGTTGGAGTGGAAATTCATGATATAGCCGGTTACGTCATATTTCTCCTGGTCGGAAACGGAGCTTAACAGGCGGATAGAGCTGAGGGAATCGCCGTTGCGTACAATGCTTACTTTGTCCCCCTTGGAAATCCTGCTCAGGGAGATTTCCTGGTTCCCCTCGCCGCCGTATGCTTTTACGTTGCCTGCCACCGCATGGTACCCTTCGGTATAGCCGGTCACGTCCATTTTTATGTCGAAAAAGAAATATTTCCCGCTGTTCTGAGTTACCTGCGTTACCTCGCCAGTGCTCCCGATGCCTTGTGTCAGCACTTCATAGGTCTTATTCAGCATGACGGCCATTTCTGCCCGGTTGATAGGTTCCTTGGGTTTAAAGGCGTTATTGTCGCCGCTTACAATGCCCAGCCGTTTCAGCAGGTCCACCAACGGCATTGCGTCTGTAGAAATGCGCCAGTAATCGGAAAATTCTGCCGCGGAAGCAGATTTTCCGTCCACATCATAGCGTACAGCAAGCGCGTTGCCAAACATTTTTGCAACGCTTTCCCGCGTTGCAGGGGCGGATTTGCCGTTTTCGGTAAATTTCATAATGTCCGCCGTTGTCAGAATACCTTTTTCCAGACAGTAGGAAACAGCGATATGCGCCCATTTTGGAATACGGTATGTATTCAGGAACGATGTGTAGCGGTAGGAATCCACTGCCTGCAAGGGCTGTGCCATACCTGTTTTGAGCAGTGTCGAGTAAAGCATCTGCACTGCTTCGCAGTAGGTCACATTGTTCCGCGCGCGGAACGTACCGTCCTCATAGCCGTTCAGAAGACCCAGGTCCGCTGCGTTGTTTATGACTGCTCCCGCGCCTCTCCAGGGCACATCGTTAATGTCCCGGAAGGACGCGCCGTAAACCGTCCCTGAAAAACAGGACGAAGCCACAGCCGCCGAAAGCAGCAGTGTCAGTTTTCTTTTCATCGCTTCATTCCCCCTTATTTACTGCGGCAGGTGTTCCGCAGTTCGCTTTTTTCCCCCGAAAATCGCTTTTCGGAAAACAAAATCTTTGCAATGAAAGCCCGCGAAAAATTTTTTCCCCGCAGATTTGTAACAAGTATACCATATTTGCCGCTTTCTGCCTACCCTTTAGACCTTAAGGATTCTTTAGGATTTTCTGCCAGTTTCTGAAAATGCCGCAAAAAAAGGATTCTTCGCAGAATGGAAATTCCTTCCATATGGTGCGGCAGTTGAAAACGGGAGGGCTTTCTGCTATAATAACAAAAACAGATGCGGAGAAAGGAGCATGGCAGGTATGGAAAACGCAAGATATCGGGCGTTTGCAATGTCGGTTGAAATGGGCAGCTTTTCCAGAGCGGCCGAAAAAATGAATTATACACCGGCAGGCGTCTGCCAGCTGGTAAATGCGCTGGAAAAGGAACTTGGTTTTCCTCTGCTGACGCGGGATAAAAAGGGCGTGCGCCCGACTGCCGACGGGGAAAAAATACTTGTTGTAATCCGCGACCTTCTGCATCAGGAGGACAGGCTTTCCCAGCTTGCCGCGGAAATCAACGGCCTTGCGATGGGTAAAATCGTCATCGGTGCGTACCCCAGCATTGCGACACAGTGGCTCCCGTCTGTTATCAAGGGCTTTCATGAGGCGTATCCCCATATCGAAGTTCTGCTGACGGAGGGAATCCGGCAGGATTTGGAGGCAAGCCTTGACGACCGCAGTATTGACCTTATTTTTTACAGCCACTGCGAACCGATGCCCTATGAATGGATTCCGCTGGCGGAGGACCCTGTAATGGCAATCCTTCCGCCGGACCACCCCTTTGCCGGAAAGGATTCCTACCCTGTGGAGCAGTGCCAGTATGAAAATTTTATCATGCCCGCTGTGGGAAAAGACGCCGATGTGCTTGCAGTGTTCCGCGCGAACGGGCTTTCTCCGAAAATCGCCTATTCCACAATGGAGGATTTTGTAACGACCGCAATGATTGAGCAGGGAATGGGCATGACGATTATGAACGACCTTGTCACCCAAAGATGGCAGTTCAACGTTGCGAAACTGCCGCTTGACCCGCCGCAGAGCCTTACGCTGGGCATTGCCCTGCCTTCTCTGGAACAGGCCGCGCCGGCAGTCAGACGCTTCGTGAAATATGCCGTAACCAAACTGACCGCGTCTGAACAGCCAAAAAACACCAAATAAATCGCCAAATATCAAAAAGCCCGATGGAAATTTCTGTTTTCCATGGGCTTTTTCTCAGAATCATTGTAATCTCTTTCATATTGTACCTTTTGCATTTTTCCGGAACCGCCGGAAAAACCGCCGCATGATTTCCGCACATTCCTCCTGCAAAATGCCTTCTTCCGTTTCTACCTGATGGTTTAGCTTTGGCTCGTGCAGTACATCAAGCACAGACCCCGAACACCCCGCCTTACTGTTGCGCGTGCCAAATATTACCTTCGGTATCCTTGCCTGTACAATCGCCCCCGCGCACATCGGGCATGGCTCCACTGTGACATACAGCGTACAGTCCTCCAGCCGCCAGTCCCCCACAATTCCTGCCGCCTCGTTGATGATGTCAATTTCCGCATGCCGCAGAGGATTTTTTGCGGTGTTCCGCAGATTGTGCCCCCGCGCAATGATTTCCCCGCCTCGTACCATCACCGCGCCTATCGGTACTTCGCCCGCTGCAAGAGCCTTTTCCGCTTCAAGCAGGGCCTCTCTCATGAAACGCTCCGATTCTTCCATGCTTTTCTGCCTTTCTATCTTCCTTCCGCCAGATATAACCTGCCCCGGCGGTTGATATTGTCCTCCACAAACCAGTAATCTTCCAGCCCGTCCCCGTTAAAATCCAGCGGGTAGAAACATTCTCCGTATGCGATATCTTCGTTCGATGCCCGAAGGCCTTTTTCCGTCAGCAGATAGCGTATGGTTGTGCCTGTCACGTCACAGGCATAGACCTCCTTTACGCCGTCCCTGTTCAAATCGCCGCTGGCAAGCGGACCGTAAAAATTTTCAACGCCCAGATGTGTGCTCCAAAGCAGACGGAACCCGCTGTCTACCCTGTGGTACAGATAAAGGTCCATGCCGTCGGTCATCAGGTATTCTTTCGTGCCGTCCCCGTCTAAATCCGTCACGTGGAACTGCGTTACGAAATGGCGGAGGCGTATGCGTTCTGTGCGCTGCCAGAGCCCGTCCAGCAGTTCATAGACTTCCATGCTCTGGTCGTTAAACAGATAAATCCTGTTATCCTCCGCGCCGATAGCCGTACATAATTCACTTTCCAGTGGAATCTCTCCGGCAGCGTAAAGGTTTTCATCATATAACATAATTTTTTCCGAACGCGTGAATGTGCGTTCGCTTTCGCCCTGTCCGGTTTCCTCTATGCTGGAAATCAGCACAGCGAGCCTTGCATCTTCTCCGTTCAGGAAAGCGGCTGAGGTCGCCTCCAGAGAGCGGTTATAAGCAAAATTCCGGTACCGGCTCAGCGTGCTGTTGGCGAAGCGGTAGACCATAACGCGCCCGTTTTCAATGCAGACTGCGAGTGTGTTTCCGTTTCCGTCCTTCCCGCTGGAAAGAATGCCTTCAGGGGAAAACATACCGCTGCTTTCGCGGAAATCCTGCGCCATGCCTTCCCATTTTTCATAGGAACGAAATTCGCCGTCCGCAAGGAAGGGGTTACGTTCCTGCAGGCTGTAATATGCGTTGTCATACCCGCCGCGGTAAAGCACACCGATCAGCTTGTCGCCGAAAAAATAACATTCCAGCGTACCGGCATGATCGCCATTATAATGCAGAAGTTCTGCCTCTGCAAGTATGCCCTGTTCGCCCGCGCGGTTTTTCAGGAAATATTCACAGTCTGCGGACGCAGAAAAAAAACGTTCGCTGGCGGCCGAAATTTCCGGCACAACGCCCGGGCCGAAAGACAGGCTGTCCCTGTCGTAGCTCCAGTAAAATTCTTCCATTACTGCGTCGATTTGCTCGGCGCAGGCTTTTTGCTCCTCGGCGGTCAGGCTGAAAGGCTGTTCCTGTTCTTCCGCACCGCAGGCGGAAAGCAGGAGCAGGCATGCCAATGCCGCAATAAAATTTTTCATATGTTTTTTCCTTCTCTCCCAAAAGAGGCTAAAAACCTGTGGACCCCGCCCTCAGGTCCTTCGCAGACCTGCCTGCCCGCAGCTTTACAGCAAGTGGGGAAAACTTTTGCGGGGTGCGGGACAGCGTCCCATGGTTTTCATCATTTTTTTATTATACCGTATCCCGCAGAAATTTTCAAACTAATTTCCGAAAATGGCCGCGACCAGCCAAACCGCAGCGAAAACGCCGACAATATTCGCCAGCAGTGCGCATGGCAGGGTATACCGCGTTTTGCGTACGCCTACAGAAAGGAAATACAGGCTCATGGTGTAAAACACCGTTTCCGTACAACTCATCATGACCGATGCGGTACGCCCCAGAAAGGAATCCGGACCGAAATTCGCGAAAATATCCGTCAAAAGCCCTGTTGCCGCAGAGGACGACACCAGCCGCACAAGGCTCAACGGCGCAAGTTCCGCCGGAAAGCCGATTTTCTCCGCCGCAGGACGCAGAATATCCGTCATAATTTCCAGAAGTCCGCCCGCCCGTACGACCTCCACCGCCATAATCAGCCCGATGAGCGTTGGCAGTATGTCGATTACCGTCTGCAAGCCCTCCTTTGCGCCCTCCAGAAACGTTTCGTATATGTCCACCTTCTTCAAACAGCCGAATACTACAATAAACAGAACTGTTACCGGTATGATAAAATCCGAAAGGGTCAGTAAAAACTGCATTTCAGGCCCTCCCTTCCAGTAATTTCGCCGCCGCAACACCCACAAGTGTTGTCACAAGCGTAGCGGCAATGCCGACGCCTACAATTTCCGCAGGCGCGGCAGAACCGTATTCCGAACGGTACGCCAGAATGTTTACCGTCACAAGCTGCAAAGAGGACATGTTTACCGTCAGAAACATACACATTGCCCCCGTTGCGCGTCCCTTGTCGCGGTTCAGCTTTTGCAGTTCCTTCATTGCCATGAGTCCGGCAGGTGTTGCCGCCCAGCCCAGCCCTAAAAAATTCGCGGCGAAATTTGCCGCTATGTATTGCCGCGCGCGGTGTCCCCTCGGCACAGAGGGAAACAGGAAATCCATCAGCGGCGTGAGCTTTTCTGCAAGGCTGTCAATCATGCCGCCGCGCTCTGCGATTTTCAGTATGCCCGACCAGACCGCCACAACCCCCGCCATTGTGAACGCCAGTTCCAGCGCGCTTTTCCCGCCGTTAATGACTGCCCTTGTTACGAGGTCCATGCGCCCCAGAAATGCGCCTGTTATAATTCCGCCGATTACAAAAAATCCCCAAATTCCATTCAGCATTGCTGTCCCCCCTTTCCATTCAGTCTATGTCTGGCCGCCCCTGTTCATGTAGTGTTTCCGCGGCTTTTTCCGAAAAAACGTCCGTCTGGAAGGTTTATATTGCTATTTTTGCCGCTTTATGCTAAAATTTTGTTAAGATTTTTGGTAAAGTATAAACAAACGGAGTCAATCAGATACGTCTGACTGCGTTCCGGCGCAGCATTGGCAAAACGGCAGGTATGACAGAGTGCGGCTTTGCGATGGTTATGGAGTAAGGTTCAGAAGGCTTATTGCGAAGCTGAAAAACAGGAGTGGCTGCCATTTTCAGGAGGAAGCGGATATGAAATCAACAGGAATAGTCAGAAAAGTAGACGAGTTGGGCAGGGTCGTGCTGCCGATTGAGCTTCGCCGCAATATGAGCATTGAAATCAAGGATTCTCTGGAAATCTTTGTGGACGACAACATGATCATATTGAAAAAATATGAACCGGCGGATATTTTTACCGGCAGTATGGAAGATTTGATAGACTTTAAGGGGAAAAAGGTATCCAAAGCCTCTATCTTAGAGATGGCGCGGATTGCAGGAATGCAAGTAAAGGAATAAGTTTTTGGGAAGGATAAAAGGCATTGCCGCCCGCGCTTTCTGGCGCAGGCGGCTTGTTTTGTTTATTCCTCCGAAGAAGGATTTTCTGGGGTGTGCTTTTCCCATGGCTTATGGCGGTAAAAGGCGTAGGAGAGCAGTGTGGAAAGCGTCCAGCCAAACGGCCAGGAAAGCCATATCCCAGCCGCGCCCATGTGCATTCCCTTTGCGAACAGGAACGCCAGCAGAACGCGCAGAAGAAGGTCTGTAAACGTTGTAACCATAAAATACAGCATTGCGCTGCCGCCCCGCAGTACGCCGTCGCACATGACCTTTACCATCACAATGATATAAAACGGCGCAACGGTACGCAGAAACGCCGCGCCGGCCTGAAGCGCGGCAGGGCTTTCCCCTGCCTTCAGGAACAGTCCGGCGGAAAAGCTGCTGAAAAAGAAATACAGCAGTATAAATGGCACGCATACAATTGCCCCGAGCAGTACCCCTGCCTGAAAACCTTCCTGTACGCGTTCCTTTTTTCCTGCGCCCTAATTCTGCGCGGTGAAGGAAGAAAGCCCGTTGGAAAGCGTTGTCATGCATGTGACAGAAAATGTATTCAGCTTGATTGCCGCGGAATATCCGGCAATGACAGCCGAACCGAAGCTGTTCACCAGCGACTGTATGAACAGATTGCCGACAGAAACAAAGCAGTGCTGCAATATGCTGGGAATTGCCACAACAGCTACATGCCCGAGCGTATGCAGGGAAAAGATGTTGTAAGGCTCTGAGGTTTTCAGCTGTGCCAGACGGTGCAGCAGGGAAAGAAGCGCGAGCAGGGACGCAGCCCCCTGTGCCAGAAGTGTTGCCCATGCAACGCCCGCAACGCCTTTTTTCAGCACGATGACGAAAAAAATATCCAGCGCGATATTCGCCAGTGAGGAGCCGATAAGGAAGTATAACGGCGTACGGGAATCGCCGAGGGAGGTAAAAATGCCTGTACAGACGTTGTACAGGAACAGGAATACAAACCCCAGCGTATAGATGCGCAGATAGAGGGAAGCATCGTGGAAAATATTATCCGGCGTAAGAATGAGCCGCAGCATGGAATCCCCCTGCCAGAGCCCCAAAATGCTTATCAGCAGGCTGCATCCGGCGGAGGCGAAAAATATTGTACAGACAGCTGTTTTCAACCTGCCGTAGTGCCTGCTGCCGAACAGCGTAGAAACCACGACCGCGCAGCCGATACTGCTCCCGACAGCCACTGCCATGTAAATCATTGTAATGGGATAAGATGCGCCGACAGCCGCCAGCGCGTCCTCCCCGATGAAACGCCCCGCGATAACGCTGTCTACGATGTTATAAAGCTGTTGGAACATAACGCTCAGCAGCATGGGAATGGAAAAAGTCCAGAGCACTCTGCGGCTGCTGCCTTCCGTTAAATCCGTATTCATGGTAAATCTCTCCTTCAGTCGTCCAGAGCCTTTCCGTAAGTAAAATGCGCGCAGACTTGGGAAAGGGCAGCCTGATTAGTGTCTCAGGCTGCCTTTCTCAATATGTTTCTGTATGATTTGTTCCGTTACTTCGAACAGTTTTTCAGACCCCAGCTTTGTTTTTGCCTGCCTGCCGTAAACCTGTTCCGCCGTAACGTTGTGCGCCCGCCAGTCACCTCCGTCGTTGCTGTTGTTCAAAAGCAGCGGCTGGAAGTTGTCCATAGCGTGCGCGAATTTTGCTTCTGCCGTTTCGTATGCCTCAAATTCGTCAAATAATGCGGTCAGTTCTGCTTTCTGTTCGTCAGGCAGTATGGAAAAGATGCGCTCCTTTGCGGCGTCTTCTCTGGCTTTCTGCGTTTTCAGCCCCTCCGCATCATAGGCGTAAGTATCCCCCGCGTCGATTTCGACAATATCATGAATCAGGCACATCAGCATCACCTTTGCAATGTCTATGGGTTTGTTTGCGTATTCCCGGAACAGGTACGCCATAATTGCCATGTGCCAGGAATGTTCGGCGTCATTTTCGTTCCTGCCGCCGTTGGACAGGTGTGTCTGCCGGAATATATTTTTCACTTTGTCGATTTCCAAAGCAAATGCCATCTGCTTTTCGATTCGCTCATTCATACTATTGCCTCCGCTGGATAGATTTTATTGCCGGCAGTCCATATTTTTCACATGCTCCAAGCCTGTCCGTCCGTGCCGTTACACATTAAACCGGAACAGCACAACGTCCCCGTCCTTTACGACATACTCCTTGCCCTCGGAGCGGACAAGCCCCTGTTCCTTTGCGGCGTTATACGAGCCAAGGCGCATCAAATCATCATACGCCACGACTTCCGCGCGGATAAACCCGCGTTCAAAATCGCTGTGAATCTTACCCGCCGCCTGCGGCGCTTTTGTGCCATTTACAATCGTCCACGCGCGGGATTCCTGCGGCCCTGCCGTCAGATAGCTGATGAGTCCCAGCAGCTTATAGCTTGCGGCAATAAGCCTGTCCAGCCCGCTTGTTTCCACGCCCAGCTCCGCAAGAAATTCATGCTTGTCGGCATCGTCTAAATCGGATATTTCCTCCTCAATTTTTGCGCAGAGCACAAACACCTCGCTGCCCTCTGCCTTCGCGTAATCCCGCACGCGCCCGACAAATGCATTGGACGTGCCGTCATCTGCCAAATCTTCCTCTGCGACATTTGCGGCATAAAGCACAGGTTTGGAGGTCAGGAGCGTCAGTGTTTCCGCAAAAGCGGCGTCCTCCGGCGTATCATATTCCACAGCGCGCGCAGGTTTGCCCTGTTCCAAAGCCTCTTTTATTTTTTGCAGGATATCCATTTCATGCTGGAGAGATTTGTCCGCCTTTGCCATTTTGCCTGTTTTGGCAATGCGCCGTTCCAGAATTTCCAAATCAGAAAATACCAGCTCCAGATTAATGGTTTCGATGTCCCGAATCGGGTCGATAGAGCCGTCCACATGGACGACGTTAGTGTCCTCAAAACAGCGTACAACATGAACAATCGCGTCCACCTCGCGGATATGAGAAAGGAACTTATTTCCCAGTCCTTCGCCCTTGCTTGCCCCGCGTACAAGCCCTGCAATGTCTACAAATTCAATCACAGCAGGCGTCGTCTTTGCGGAATCATACATTTCCGTCAGCTTTGCAAGCCGTTCGTCCGGCACAGGAACAACGCCCACATTCGGGTCGATGGTGCAGAAGGGATAGTTAGCGGCCTCGGCCTTTCCCAGTGTCATAGAATTAAACAGGGTACTTTTGCCCACGTTGGGCAGACCCACGATACCTAATTTCATTTGGCTTCTTCCTTTCCAAGCAAACAATCATTTTCATCTTCCCCATTATAGCGAAAAGCGCAGAAAATAGCAAGGCGGTTTCTTCTTCAAGGTGTGTCCTAACGCGCATTTTATAAATATTGTAAATGGGATTTCTTTTTTAT